>CAYSQK010000164.1:0-4608 GCA_964433075.1 uncultured Dehalococcoidales bacterium | reverse complement strand
AAGGTAAGCGATAATGAGTATCAGAGGGAGAACGAACCCGCACAGGATGACGCCTCCCCGAAACATGAGTTTCAGTTTGCCCTGCGTCATCAACTGCACCGAATACCTGCCGAATTCACTGACGGTGTACCGGGACCGAAGGTACCCGTAGAGGGCGAAGGCTTCGAGGAAGACCAGTACCAGGTTGGCGTTGACGAGGATGGTTATCATGCTGGCGGTATCAGCCGCATCGTTGAAAAAGATATCGAATATCTGGGCAGACAGGATAACGAGCATCGAGCCGCTGGCCAGAGCGGAGACGGTAAAAAGGGTCGGCAGCAGCAGCGTGTACCAGAGGGGCACATACTTGACAGACAGAATCAGGATGCCGGTATAGAGCGCCGAACCGATAGCGAAGACGAAGCAGATGATGTTCAGCGTGGTGATTATCCAGGAAAAATCCGCCATGGTGATTCCCAGCCAGGTATCGATGCCGAGCACCGGTATCAGGGAAGCAACCAGCAGCAGACCGCCCGACACAATACACCCTGAGAGGATGTAGAATCCGCGGGAAAGCCAGGAGGACATCGGGTTGAGGATTGTATTCAGAAACCGGATTTTCACGCCGAGTTTCAGCACCAGGAACATCGCTCCGGCGGCAACGAACAGCGGCCCCCACATGATGAAGGGGCGTATGTCCTCACCGACGAATCCGAGCCAGTCCATGAGGATGGCGAACACGAGAGAGCCGGCGCCGGTGCCGGCGAGGAACAGGTCAGCCACGACCTGCCAGCCCCATTCGTGCTGGATTCGGATGTGCCTGCTCCGTAAAAACCGGTCGATATTGATTGTTTGTGTTGTCATATCGTGCCTGAATCTGAATTATTCGGATTCCGGGTCGATTCCGCTCCCTTTGTCCATGTATAAACTGAAATACTTGTCGGCGATTCTCGAGCGTTTCATGATACTCAGCTCGGTGACATCAGCGTACCGGAGCGCTTCGGGCTCACAGACCTTGACGCAGGCGGGGTCGCCGTCACAGAAATCGCACTTCATTATCTGCTGGGTTACCTTGTTGAAGGAGATGCCGCCGAACGGGCAGACCGTCACACACGTCTTGCAGCCGATGCATTTATCCTGGTTAATCAGCACCCTGTCCAGTTTCGTTTCACGCCAGAGCGCTTTTGCCGGGCAGGCTTCGATGCAGGGGGCATCCTTGCAGTGCTGGCAGGTGACCGGTACCCAGACGCCTTTTTCTTCCGTTTTTATCACCCGAATCCGGCTCTGAAGGGGGTCGTCCTTCCCGGTGAAATGCATGGCGCAGGCGGTTTCGCAGTCGTTGCAGCCGTTGCATTTCTGGTATTCAATTATCAGTACCTTTGCCACCGGTGTTCTCCCGTCCTAGAGTTGATGAGAAGGCTCTTTATCGAGCCCGAGTTTCTGTAACGTTTCACGGGTCGGGATGCCGTTTTCATCCCAGCCGCGGTATCGGTAGTATTCGTGCAGCATGGCGCCGAAGGTTTCGGGCGTTATTGCCGAATCGCCGCTGCGTAGTCTCGAATAGATATGTTCGGACATCGGGATGGTGTTTCCCTGAAACCCTTCCCCGAGGTTGAAGAGTCTTTCGAGGGTGACGGCGCGTTCTGCCGCTGTCCGGATGGCATCCGGCGTCATTTCGAGGCCGGTTACCAGTGAGTAATTTTTTGCCCAGTCTTCATAACAGGCGTCGGTCAGGCCGGCAACCGCGTTCGGGTACCGGGTAGTGCCGAGGCTTTCGGCGGCCATCGAAAGGTTCTGGAACCAGGCTGCCTGTTCGAAGGCAGGGGCGGCCAGCATGTCTGCTGTCAGCATGGAGGCGATAGCTGCATAGTCGCTGTTTTCTGCCGACGTTGCAAAATGAAGCGCCAGTACCGGTGTCAGGTCCTGTTCGGGGCTGACAATATGATTGCCGATGCGGGGGATACGATTTTCCGAGCCGTTCCCGACTTTTTCTGCGGCTTTAAAGATACCTTCCGCGAGTGTTTCACCGAAACCCTGTTTTACGGCAATCTTTCCGACCATGGCGAGAACAGCCTTGGAGTTATCCGGGGATATATCCAGATTATCGGTATCGTCGGACGTAATAAGGTATTGTTCGGAAAGGTCGACGACCCAGGCGAGGAGGTCGGCTGTTTCTACCGGACCGAGCCCGTACCGGTCATCGATTCGTTCGTCTCTGAGTGCGGCAAGGAGGGCGGTGTACCCGTCAGGCTCTTCATTCGAAATATTTCCTTCTCCGGCAGCCTGCGGCTGTACCGGCGGCACAAGCGGGTAGTTGTATTCAAGCGTTTCCTTCGGATGTGCCAGAGAAATCGGCATCGTGCCCCGGACGGCAACGGCTTTCAGGTTCTTCGAGCCGAAGACCGCCCCGATTCCTGCTCCGGAATCGGTCTCGCCGGGACCGGAGAAAACACCGGCAAACCGTACCAGTTTTTCTCCTGCCGGACCGATGGCCAGAATGCGGGTGTTCCGGTCTCCGAGTTCCTCACGGATTGCCTGCTGGGTTTCGGAGATGGTTTTACCGGTTAATCCGGACGCGTCTTTGATGGTGATTTTTCCGTCATGGAGCCACAGGTATACCGGTTTGGCTGCTTTACCGGTAATCACGACGTGGTCGAACCCTGCCCAGCGCATCTCCGCCGTCAACAGGGTGCTGCCGGAGTAGTGGCAGTATCCGCCGGTGGGCGACTTGGTGCAGAGGGAGAGCGGGCATGAGGCTGACCCGGGCGTGCCGGCGAGCGGTCCGGCGCTGATAACGACGGCGTTATCAGGGCTGAAGGAATCGACACCGGGTTCGATGTGATTATAGAGAAGGTACGCTCCCAGGCTTCTCCCGCCGAGAAATCGTTTGCGCATTTCATGGGAAATACTGCCGGTTTTTACCTTACGCCGGGTAAGGTTAACGTAGGCGATTTTCCTGTTTAACGACATTACACAGTTTCCTTATGCCCGTCCGGCAAAGACGATTCGGAACGAGAAAACGGTTGACAGGAGGGGGTATACAGCCCGGGAAAAGCGAAGGGATTGCTTTCGGTTCATGGTTTCAGACAGCCGTACGAGACCCCTGAAGAAGTACCTGTTTCCAAAGCTCATGATAGCAAACAGCCGTTGAGCCTGTCAAACGGATACCGGCGGGCGGAACCCGCCGGGTCTCTCCCGGAATAATGAGGGTAAAAGATGAACCAAAAGGGTCATTATTTCGATAAAATCAGGTTCAATGGTGACTATATAGACAGAGTATAATAGTCAATGTAGCAGCTTTCGCTTCCAATCTCGCACGGCTATTGAAATAATAATAGATGTATACTAAAATGGCTTCAAAGATTAAGGCAGAATGGTGGAAGACGTGTCTTCGGAACAGTTAGACAATGTAAAAACCGGAACCATCGGCGTATTCGAGGAGGCCGCTGCCAGGGCTGAAAAGCTGGGCAGAATGGCCAGAGAGGCCGCTGAAGCCTCTGCGAAATCGTCTCAGGATGCAATCGAACGTGCTGAAAAAATCAGTCAGGAGACTCAGGAAGCAGCGCGGGTATCGATGCACACTGCCCAGGAAGCGATAGCCAGGGCTGAAAAAATATCGCAGGAAGCCAGAGAAAACGCCGAAGCGTCTATCCGGCTGGCCCAGGAAGCTATTGCGAAAGCCGAGGACTCGGCACGGGCACCCACTGAAGCGGCAAAACAGATACTGAAACAGTTCGAGGAAGCGGTCAGCCGTACCGAAGAAATCAGCCGCGAGGCCCAGGAAATTTCCGAGGTGGCGGTCAAGACGACGCATGACGGGTTGGCCCGTGCTGAAGAAGCAAGCCGCTCTGCCAAAGAAAAAGCTGATATTTCTTTAAAAACGTCACGGGAAGCGATGGCGAAAGCTGAAGAGCTTGGTAAAACCGCCAAAAAAGCGGCTGAAGAATCGACCCAGGCCGCCCGTGAAGCTGCCGCCCGAAGCGAAAAGACCAGCAAGGAAGCTGTCGAGCTGGCAACAAAATCAGCCCGGGAAGCCGTTGCGAAAGCCGATAAAGCTGCTATTGATGCCAGAGAAGCTGCGGAAATTTCCATAAAGGCATCTGAGGAAGCGGCTGAAAAGGCGGAGAAGTTCAGTGTTACCACCCGGGAAATTGTCGAAGCAACGGCGAAAGAAGCCCGGGAAACGGCAGTTCGCGCGGAGCAGATAAGCACCGAAGCGAAGATGACGGTCGATACCGCCGCCGCGACGGCAAAAGAGGCGGTTGAAAAAGCCGAAGTTATCAGCCGTGAATCCAGAGAAACGGTTGAGAGTATTCTGAAAACATCGCAGGAAGGGCTGGCGCGGGCTCTTGAGATGAGCCGGCAGTCGAGGGACATTGCAGAAACGTCGGCAATGGTTGCCCGGGAAGCGGTGGAAAAGGCAGAAGAAATCAGCCGGACGGCAAAAGAGGTTACCGAGAACACCGCCAGGATAGCGCAGGAAACGATTGACGCTCTTATTTCATCGACGCAGGAAGCGATAAGCCGGGCGGAAGAAACCACCGCGCAGGCGCAGGAAATGGCGGAAACGCTCAAGAGGGCTTTCGAAGAAGCTATCGGCAGGGCTGAATCAACCATGAAGTCGGTCAG
>CAYSQK010000163.1:0-4662 GCA_964433075.1 uncultured Dehalococcoidales bacterium | reverse complement strand
ACAACGGCATTTCATGCCGGTTGTCAGTGGGATTTGATGCCGCGATAGACGAATTCGAAAATGGCATCGCCCATTTCATCGACGGACAGCCGGCCTTTATCGGAGAACCAGACGTTGCTCCGGATGATAATGGAGGCGATGAAGTTCCCGACGAGGCGTTCGTCTACTGCAGCGAGTTCGCCCGATTGAACACCCCGATGGAGTATTTTCTGGAGAATCCGGTTGTACCGGCGGCGTAATTCGATGATTTCTTTGCGGTGCTCGGCGGTCAGGTCTTTCAAACCGGTATCGGTAACGGTAATCATCGATTTTTTCATACTGGAATGAAAGGAAAAATGCGTTTTAATCATCTTCCGCAGCAATTCGACGGGGTTGGTGGTTTCGTCATTTTCCAGAGGGGTCAGCAAGTCGATAAGTTCGCGGGTAATATCCCGGATGACCTCATAGAGCATGGCTTCCTTGCCGGTGAAAAAATTGTAGATATTGGCTGCTTTGCAGTCACAGGCGGCCGCGATATCGTTCATACTGGTGCTGTTATACCCTTTTTCCCAGAAGAGCGCTTCCGCTTTATCGAGGATAAAACTCCGCCGAATGGATGAGCGTAATTCACGCCGCTGTTTGGTACGCACTGATTCCCCCTTACGAACGTCTGCTGTTATGTAAGTTAACATAGTTAACAATGTTTGACAAGACCCGGAAGAAAAATCCGGGTGAACGACGATAATGACGATAGTCACCTCTACGGTATCCACTGGATATTAGCCTTGAAAACCATTATTATTAGATAGAGGACATGAAGTGAATGTCCGGTAATGGTATATATGCCACATCAGCCCGGTTACCGAGAGGAGTAAACAGCGAATGACAAAAGAAAAAAAACGAGAACTGATACACACGACAACATGGTCAGCCGGACCCGGCTGTCACGGCGGATGCGGGGTTATTGCCCACGTCGAAGACGGGAAGCTGGTCAAAATCGAAGGAGACCCGGAGCACCCGATGAACCGGGGGAGGCTTTGTTCCCGATGCCTGGCGATGAACCAGTACGTCTACAATACCGACCGCATCACGAGCCCGATGCTGAGAACGGGCGAGCGCGGTGAAAACAAGTGGAAGAAAATCTCCTGGGACGAAGCGTATGACTACATCGTCGAGAAGATGAGCGCTATCCGCGAGAAGTACGGAGCGGAGAGCATGGTTTTCCCGATGGGGACCGGACGGGACGTGGGGGCATGGATATGCATGCTGGCGTACGCGTACGGAAGCCCGAATGTCTGCTTCGCCATGAGCGGGACCGCGTGTTATACTCCCCGAATCGTCGCGTCCGAGACGGTTCTCGGCGATTACTGTATTTTCGACGCCGGGCAATGGCTGCCGAAAGGCCATGACGACCCGAAATACAAGGTGCCCGAGTGCATCATGGTATGGGGGTACAATATTCCGGCGTCATGCCCCGACAACATTTTCGGTCACTGGGCAGTCGATTTGATGAAGAAAGGCGCCAAGCTCATCACCATCGACCCGCGTCTGTCATGGTTCGCGTCGCGGTCCGATACGTGGCTGCAGCTCCGGCCGGGAACAGACGGAGCGCTGGCGATGGGTTTCCTGAATATTGTCATCCAGGAGAAGTTATATAATCGTGACTTCGTCGAAAAATGGACGAATGCGCCTCACCTGATACGAAAAGATACCGGGAAGCTCCTCAGAGAGAGCGACCTTTCGGCTGACGGAGCGAAAGCAAATTTCGTCGTCTGGGATACAAAAACCAATAAAGCGGTGGTATGGGATTCGGCGAATGCCCGGTACAAGGCTGACTGCGGGACACCGGCGCTGGAGGGTGAATACACGGTACAGCTTGCCGACGGGAAGAGCGTTACGGTGACGCCCGCCTGGGTAGAGTTCTGCGCGGAAGCCGCAAAATACCCGGTTGAGAAGGTGGCGGAAATCACCTGGCTCAAGAAAGAAGATATTCTCAAGGCGGCACGGCTTTACGCAACGAGCAAACCGGCGACGATACAGTGGGGCCTGGCAATCGATTCGACGCCGGGCATTTCACCGACGGCGACGGCAATTACGGCTCTCTGGTGTATCACCGGGAACCTCGATACGCCGGGCGGCAACGTCATTGCCAAGTATGCGTATAACGCTGTGGCGTACGCGCTCCCCGGCGCGAAAGGCGTCATCAAACAGAAATCGAAAGAAATCGATGAAAAACGAATCGGGTACAAAGAATTCGGCCCGTTCCGCCAGTTCGTATGGCGGGCTCACACCGACATGATGCTCGACCAGATTTTCACGGAGGACCCCTACCCTATCAAGGGGATGTTCCTTCAGGCCTGCAACATTGTCGGCGGTACCGCGTATGACCCGAGACGGTGGGTCGAGGCGATGAAAAAACTCGATTTCGTGGCGGTTATCGATTTGTTCATGACACCGACGTGCCAGATGGCGGACATTGTTCTGCCGGCGACGTCTTTCCTCGAGAAGGACAGTATCCGTTCGTGGTGGACACCGCTTCAGACCATCAATAAAGCCATCGAGCCGGTAGGCGACTGCAAGTCCCTCATCCAGATCGATTTCGATCTGGCTAAGCGGCTCGACCCCGATTTCAAATGGGATACCATTTACGATGTATTCAACGAAATTCTCGAACCTTCGGGGATGACGTTCGATGAACTGCAGAAGAAAGGCTGGTCAATCCCGCCGGAAGGAATACCCAGCGCTCCTTACCACCGTTTCGAAAAAGGATTGCTGAGGGAAGACAAGCAGCCGGGATTCAATACGCAGTCAGGCAAGGTGGAGATTTATTCGACATTGAGAGAGGACTGGGGGCTTGAACCGATACCTCATTACGAAGAACCGCCTATTACGCCGATAAGCCGTCCGGACCTGGCGGAGAAGTACCCGCTCATTCTGTCTACCGGCAGACGGTCGCCCGTCTTCTTCAATTCAGAGCACAGAAATCAGCCGTGGCTGAGGGAGATTGACCCTGACCCGACGGTTGAGATTCACCCCGATACGGCGAAAGAGTACGGTATCAGTAACGGCGACTGGGTATGGATTGAGAACTGGATGGGCAAAGTCAAGAACCGGGCAAAAGTCAGCCCGATTGTACCGCGCTGGATGGTGATGGCCGCCCACGCCTGGTGGTTCCCGGAGAGAGAAGGCAATGAAAAAGAACTGTACGGTCTCTGGGAATCAAACATCAACCAGATAATGCCGATGGGCGTATACGGGAAAGACGGACTCGGCACTATTACCAAGCAGCTTCTCTGTAAAATCTACAAGGTCGGCGCCGGAGAGGAGAAATAACGATGGCTGAAAACAAGTGTGAATACGGTCTGCTCATCGATTACGAATACTGTACGGGGTGCTATGCCTGCCAGGTAGCCTGCGCCCAGGAATATAACTGGCCGGCAGGGATGGGAGGCATCAGGGTTACCGAAATAGTGGAAAACCTGCCGAACGACAAGCATTACCTGAAATTCATCCCGATGCCGACCGAAATCTGCGTTCTCTGTGCAGGGAGGACAGCGAAAGGCCAGAAACCAGCCTGCGTCCAGACCTGTATGGCGGCCTGCATGAAATACGGGACTATTGACGAACTGGCGGAAGAACTGAAAAAGAAACCGAGGCAGGTACTCTGGGTGCCGAAAGCTTCGGGGAACGTAAAAAGCAAATAACCCTTAACAGGCACAGAAAAAAACCCGGAGGGATTTCCCTTCGGGTTTTTTATTTTGGTTCATTATCAAGGTAACCAATCCTGCGGTGCGGCTACCCCGTTTTGTCTTTTATGAAGGAGACAAACTCTTCAAGGAGGCGGGACGCCACTCTTTCTTTCCGGTAGATGCAGTAGAAATCCCGAACGAATTTCATGTTTTCGACTTCAATCACTTTTATCAGCCCCAGGGAAAGGCTTTTCTGAATCGCGCACGAGGAAACGAAGGCAATGCCCGACTGCCCTTCGACGGCAGCAACGACAGCTTCGGTAGTCCCGAGGGTAAGGGCTATTTTACAGAGACCGACATCGTACCCGGATTTTTTTACCAGGGTATTAATGCTTTTCTGGGTACCGGATGTTTCTTCCCGAACGATGAGAGGCTCTTCGAGGATATCCAGAAACGATACTTTTTTTCTGGCAGCAAAGGGGTGTCCGGCAGACACAATCAGGACAATCTCATCGCTCCCTACCTTTACCACCTCAATATCCGGGTTCCTGGGAGCAGAGCCGCAAAAACCGACGTCATAGGTACCATTTTCAACGTTCTCTATTACCTGTCCAGAATCGCTGACGACAACCTCAATCCTTACGGATGGGTGAATCTTTTTAAAATCGCTCAACAACGGAGGCAGAATGAAACTGCCGGGGATGGTACTGGAGGAAATGACGAGATTACCGACCACTTCTTCCCTCAACTGGTTCATATCAATCTGGAGTTTTTCATATTCTTCATGGACCTTCTCAGCAAACTGAAACAGTCTTTTTCCCGGCTCAGTCAGGGTCAATTTCTTCTGTTTCCGGTCGATAAGCCTGACACCGAGGTCCTGTTCGAGTTTCTGAATCTGAAAGGAAACAGCCGGCTGGCTTATCGAAAGCTTTCTGGCAACCTCGGAAAAGCTGCCGGTTTTAATGACTTCGACGAATGAATATAGATGGTCAAG
>CAYSQK010000162.1:1228-4670 GCA_964433075.1 uncultured Dehalococcoidales bacterium | reverse complement strand
TAATGAGCGGTGACTGGAGTTCAGACGTGTGCTCTTCCGATCTATTACGATGAAATGGTGGACACCATGACGAAGCAGGGACACACTATGCTCGTCGCGGCGGTCTTCCAGGGATGCCGCTGGTGCTACTTCGATACCCAGCCGGGCGGCATGGTCGTTGAATTCAGAGAAGAGTATAAGAAGATATAGTATATCAGTTAGCATTGGTTACATTTTCAAGGAGACAAATAATAGCAGTCAAAGAACACTAAATCCCTCTTAATCTCTCCCGATTTCACTCCGTTTATACGGGATTTTCAACCTTTACAAAGGGAGAATATTCAGTCTTGCGCTTGCAACGAAGACAGCTTGACCAATGTAAGGTAAACAAAAAAACACCAGCCTCTGGAACGAAGCTGGTGTTTCGTTTTACAGGCATTTCCCCTAATGTTTTTTGTAGAGCTTTTTCCAGGGTTCTCTCTGAAATTGAAGACAGTCGCGTATTGCTGCTTTGAGGGTATCAGCAGCAATGAGTGCACAGTTCTGATTTTCTTCGGGCAAGCCTCCGAACGTATCGAGGATATCCTGCTGTTCGATTTGCTGTGCTTCGGAAAGAGTTTTCCCCTTCACTATTTCTGTAACGAGGCTTCCGGAAGCGACCATTGCACCACAGCCCGTGGTGGTAAAACCGGCGTCAACAATGATGTCTCCGTCCACTTTCAGCCACATCTCCATCATGTCGCCGCAGGTGCCGTTTACCTCGGCGTGCCCGTCGGCATTTTCGATACTGCCCACGTTTTTCGGGTCGAGGTTATGGTCGATGTACGTTTCAGAGTATATTTCTCTCATTTTTTCTCTCATAAGTCTCTGAAATCTGTCCCAGGCTGAAGTCATATGTACCTCCGGAATTTGGATAACACTAAAAAATCAGTGCTTGTGATTTATCGTTATTGTACTACAAACGTTAATGCAGGAAAATTTTCTCTATTGCCTGCGCAAGGCCATTATTTTCGACATCGCCGGTAACGAAATCGGCTATGTTTTTCAAAGAATCCGGGGCATTGTCCATTGCTACCGCCAGGCCGGCGTGCTCGAGGAGCGGAATATCATTCGTGCCGTCGCCGATGGCAACGACCTCTTCCTTCGTCAGTCCGTAACGGTCAAGGAGGGCGGTAAAGGCCGTCCCTTTAGAAACGCCCCGGGCAGTGATATTGATGAAACGGATATCAGGAACGACCACCGAGGAGGTCGAACCGATACTCAATTGACTTTGCAGGGGTTTAAGGAGAGACAGTACCTCTTTTTCGTCCGGATAATCGATAACGATGCAGGCGAGGACGACCGGTTCATGTTCGATAATATCCGGTAAATCAGCAATTTTCGGGTAGAAACTCAACAAGTCGGCATGGGCGTCGGCAAGGCGGTGCGGACGGCTGACGAAGAAACCGGAGTGAGTGAACAATTCGAGCGCCAGGTTATGCTGTACCGATATATTTTCAATCTGACTCAACAGTTCCGGTTCAACGTGCTTATGGTACACCGAGGAGGAAAGGGAGGAGTCCGTTATCAGCGCTCCGTCGAAAAAGATGTGGAACCCTTCGATATCCAGTTTTTTCAGGAATTTCACACATCCACCTGCCGGGCGGCCGGAGCAGAGTGAGACATTAATACCATTCCGGTGGAGCTTTTGAAGTGCCAGTAAATCCTTTTCGGCAATAACGCCCTTCGAGTTTGCCAGGGTGCCGTCGATATCGGTGATAAAAAGTTTGTATTTGTTGTGCATTATATGAAAATAATAGCATAGTTTACAGTTACTGAAGAAGTTTACAGTTACAAAAGAAGTTCACAGTTTACAGTTGTCAGTTCACAGTATAAGAGACGATTTACTGTAGTTGACGGTGAATTGATTGTTTTGATGGAGAACAGGTATGCAGACAAGGATGTGAGATTCCCCGATCAAGTCGGGGAATGACAATGGGGCAGGTAGAGAAATGACGCGTTTAATACAGTAGACAGTTACAAAAGAAGTTTACAGTTTACAGTTACAAGAGAAGTGAACAGTTTACAGTTTTCAGTTATCAGTAGGAAAGAGAGACGATTTATTGAGATGGCCGCGTCCCGATTGGAAATGCGGGATGAACCAGTTCGGCTGTGGACGCCGAAACTCGCCCCGATAGTAATTGATAATCATAGATAAGGAAAATCGAGGGTCTTCGACAATGACGCGAGGAGGAGGATTGTCCCGATATTGATTTATCTGAAAACAGATATGGGCAATCGGGGGGAAGGCAGCACCGGTAACGGAATCATTCGTTTTCCGCGAGGGATAATTTGAGACTGGTTATGAACAATATTTTATCATTGGTGGGTTACGTCCGCAGGGCGGACTTAACCGCACCCTACGCCGGGAATGGAAGCAGTCACGTATTGTACTATCACTAATTTCATTGTATGGTAACAGTATTATTGATACAGGCGGTGAATAATGTCCGGATTATCAGTTCCTGAACGAAACGATATTCTCTCCGGCGACACGTGGAACGGCCCGGGTCTTTTTGCATCCGATGCAATCTGGGAGGATGAATACCGTAACGTTGAATCGAAGCTTCCCCTCCTGAGTTCGGGAAAAGAAAGAATGCATGCCGGACCGGGAGAACTCCTTGATGTACTTCAGGAGATTGAAGACACAGAATCACGAACGATGAAGCTGATGGTCTATGCGGTCATGTCCTACAGCGTCGATACCCGCAATCAGTCAGCTGCTTCGATGTACGACACAATTCAGAATCTCCTCGGTAATGTCTCAGGGGCAGCCGCCTTTCTCGGACCGGAACTGCTGGCTATCGGCCGGGAGACCCTGGATGAATGGATGAAAAAGGAACCGAAGCTGGCAGTATATAGGCACTATATTGAAAATCTCTTTCGGAACAGTACTCACATGCGTTCTGGGGAAGTCGAAGAAGTCCTGGGCATGCTGGCCGGCCCCTTCGGCAGCGCCGGCAACGTTTTCAGCCTCATGACGAATGCCGATTTTGCCTTCAAACCGGCGATCGGTTCCGACCGGAGCGAAATTCCGGTTACCCAGAGTTCATTCGATGCTGTTCTCCACGGCTCCGACCGTGAAGCGCGGCGGACAGCCTGGGAACATTACATGGACATGTATCTCTCTCACAAGAATACCCTGGCCGGGACGCTCGGAACATCAGTCAAGCAGAATGTCTTCGATATGCAGGTTCGCGGTCATGAAGGAACCCTTGAAGCGGCGCTGTTCGAGAACAATATTCCGACGAACGTCTTTCATAATCTCATCGATGTCTTTACAACGAATCTTCCGACATGGCACCGATACTGGAGATTACGGAGAAAAGCTCTCGGCGTCGATGTTCTTCATCCGTACGATATCTGGGCGCCGCTGACAGACAGTAAACCCCGGATGACGTACCACCAGGCTGTTGACATAATT
>CAYSQK010000162.1:0-1218 GCA_964433075.1 uncultured Dehalococcoidales bacterium | reverse complement strand
GAAGGCACTGCTCCTTTGGGGATTGATTATACAGCCGTTCTCAAACAGGGATGTCTGACCGACCGCTGGGTGGACTTCCGTCCGAATGCGGGAAAAACAGCCGGGGCTTTTTCGACCGGGTCGAAAGGTACCAGCCCGTTTATCTGCATGAGTTTTACCGATGATGTGGAATCGCTCAGCACTCTCGCCCACGAACTCGGCCATTCGATGCATTCGTACCTGACCTGGCAGAATCAGCCGTTTATCTACAGCGACTATTCGCTCTTCGTTGCCGAAGTCGCTTCGAATTTTCATCAAGCTTTGGTACGGGCTCATTTACTGAAAACACGGAATGACCCGGCATTTCAGATTGCTGTCCTCGAAGAAGCAATGTCCAATTTCCACCGGTATTTCTTCATCATGCCGACCCTGGCGCGGTTCGAGTACGAAGTCCATCAGAGGGTCGAAAGGGGAGAAGGGATAACGGCTGATTCACTGATAGATCTGATGGCTGACTTGTTTACCGAAGGGTACGGCGGCGAAATGCATGTCGACAGAAACCGGGTCGGTATGACATGGTCGACCTTCGGCCATCTGTATGAAGATTACTACGTGTTTCAATACGCTACCGGTATCTCGGCGGCTCATGCTCTCTCGAACCGGATACTTGACGGTGTGCCTGGTGCAGTCGAGAACTATCTGAGCTTCCTCAAGGCCGGCGGTTCCGTTTATCCGCTCGATGCTCTGAAGATTGCCGGCGTCGATTTAACGACGACGAAAGCGGTGGAGGAGACATTTACGATACTTGGTGGGTATGTGGACAGGCTGGAGAAGCTGCTGAGCAAGTAACATGACTATGAAAACAATAAAACTTAAATTCACCATTCCGGAAGACGTTGCCGAAAGGCTCCAGTCTTATGTCAGAAAAGGCAGGCAAAGCGCCTTTGTTGCCGCGGCTGTCGCTGAAAAGTTGAAACGACTTGAGGATGCGCAACTCAGACAGGAATTGATTGAAGGATACCAGGCGCGGAGGGTCGAAGATAGCAGTATAAACAGCGAATGGGAGATAGCAAATCTCGAGAATTGGCCGGAATGATGAGTACAGGGCAATCGGTTTTTCGGTTCTGTCAGGTTTTGGTTGAATGTGCTGGATACCATTTTGCAACGGTATGGCAGAGAGTATGAATCTGGAATATTATTGGTGTGTTAAGTAATCAGGGCGAACTTAACCTAACCCTA
>CAYSQK010000161.1:0-4670 GCA_964433075.1 uncultured Dehalococcoidales bacterium | reverse complement strand
GCAATCGATGCTCCGACGCCTGCCCCGGCGGATACGCCGAGGATATCCGGTGATACCATCGGATTTCTGAACAGCCCCTGATAGGAAGCTCCGGAGGCGGATAAGGCGGCTCCGACGAGGATACACAGCATGATGCGCGGGAGGCGTACCAGCAGAATAACGACTTCGGAAGGATTTTCTGAAAGCTCGGCATTACCGGATATCCAGGTCACGATGATGTCCCAGATATCACCGAGGGGAATGACGAATCGTCCCAGGCAGAGAGATATAACGGCGGCGATAAACAACAGTGTGATGAGCGTAACGAGAATTGTCTTCTCACGCCTGCTGTGCCGCTGTTCGATGACAGCCTGTTCCGGTAACGGCGAATCGGTCAATTTCATATCGGAGAATACTCATCTTTCGTGTCTGTACGGACAGGATTACCGGTATCTGGCAGCTTTCAGGAGCTTTCAGTCAGGGGTGAAGTGGTATACCGGTAACCCCCTCCGGACAGAACGGATTATGAACCAAAAAAAAGGCATCCTGAAAAGGACGCCTTGATACACATGGTCAGATGTATCTCTCCTTTCCAAATATGGGAGGCATCAGCGTTTCCTCTGCTGCCCTCGGCCCCGAAACCATCGGGACACCGTTCGTCATTCATGTGCCGGCGGACCGGCCTTTAGAAAGAACGAATCGGAGAAACTGTCGATTTGTAATGTGCGTGTATCTAAAAGGTACTGTATCAATTACTTGTCAAAGCTGTCAAGTATACTTTTTACCGTACCTGCTTGTTACAGGAGATAATCGGTTATCCGGACGATTCACTTTCCCGTCTCTATCGCTAGTGTTTCCTGAGACGGTCGGCAACTTTCGCAAGTACCTCGGCGGCTTCATCGATTTCTTCTCCGGTATTCCATTTACCGAGGCTTAATCGGACGGTCGAGTTTGCTTTCTCCGGACTCATCCCCATTGCGAGGAGAACATGAGACGGCGCATCGCGGCTTGCACCGCAGGCAGCTCCTCGCGAGATGTATATTCCTTCTTTATCGAGCTCGGTTAACAGTTCCTGGTTATTGACGTTTTTGAGCGTGACACTCACGATGTGCTGAAGCATATGTTTCTCGTCGCCGTTGATGGTGATGTCGTTGCACCGCTCCGAAAGAGCGCTGATAAGCCGTTTCCGAAGACGGCTGAAAAAAGCTGCGTTACTCTCTATCTCGGCACTTGCCAACTCCATCGCTTTCGCGAAGCCGGCTATTCCCGGAATATTATGGGTGCCGGAACGGCGTCCCCGTTCCTGTCCGCCGCCGTGAAGAAGAGGGGTGAAGGGCGAGCCTTTCCGCATGTATAATGCTCCGATTCCTTTCGGTCCGTAACATTTATGGGCTGAGACGGAGAGGTAATCGAGATTCATCTCATCGACATTGAGCGGAATATGGCCGAACGACTGGACAGCATCGGTGTGAAACGGTACGGTGTATTCACGGGCAATCCGGCCGATTTCTTGAATCGGCTGTATCGTTCCGGTCTCGTTGTTGGCGTGCATAATCGAAATCAGGATGGTTTTCCCTGTGATTGCTTTTCGGACTTCATCAGGGTCGATACGTCCGGTGCCGTCGACTGGTAAGAAGCTGATATCATATCCTCTTTGAGCCAGGTAACGGCAGGGTTCGAGCACGGCGCTGTGCTCAACACTGCTGCAGATGATGTGGTTTCCCCTGTTCCTGCCGGCATCAGCAACTCCTTTTATGACGGTGTTGTTCGATTCTGTTCCGCTGGCAGTAAAAAAAACCTCATCGCCGGCGCATCCGAGGAGAAGAGACGCATTCCGGTGAGCCGGTCCGACAGGTGCTTTCGAGCGCTGTCCAAACGAGTGTGCCGCCGAAGGGTTTCCGCTCAGTTCAAAAAAGTAGGGCTGCATGGCCTCAACAGCTTCAGGCCTTGTCGGTGTGGTGGCTGCATAATCAAGATAGATATGTCGCATAATCTCTGTCTGCTGTTACTTTTTTATCTCTATCCAGGTGCCGTTTTCTTTAATCAGGGTATAGTTCGGGATACCTGCGTTGTGAATAGCGTCTTTGAGGTATTCCGCTGAATTGCGCTTTGCCCAGTCGGGGCGGGCGTTTTCGTGCCGTGGTCTTGCCCATTGAAAGAATTCCTCAGCTTTATCTTTCGGCATCAACCGGCTGGCGCCGCCGCCGATATAGGCGACTCCTCCCTTTTTTAAGACCCTGTAAGCTTCTGCCAGCCCTTGTGTAATGTCTTCCCAGAAGAAAATGGAACCTCGACTGACAACAAGATCAAAGTATTCGTCGATAAACGGCATCGTTTCGACCGGTGACTTAATGAGGTGGGTTCGCGAGGTAAGTTCGTATTCCAGGCTGTTCTGTTCAGCTTTTTTCAGGCTTTCGGTGCTGACGTCGAGCAGGTACAACTGGAGTGAACTCCGCGAGCCCAGTTCAAGCGCCATCGGTCCGGCGCCGGCCCCGATGTCGAGGCATTTTCCTTCCTTGATACCATAGTCTTCAATAATCTGCTGTGCCAGGTATTCGTAAATTTCTTTTTTTAAGTTGAATTCAGGCATATAATCCCCTTAACGCTCTTTTTCTGAATGACAGGCGATGGCTCCAATCATCACCAGCATTTCCGGGTGCGGCAGCGGGCCGCAGAAGGTCGTTCGCGCCGGCAAACCGCCAGGGAACCGGGCCTGTATTGCTTCATTCAATCCTTCGAGATTATCGTGAGAGGTTACCATGATATTAAGGCTGACGACGTCCGTCATTGAAGCACCGGCGGCTTTCAGGACATCTTCAACCCCCATCAGGCACCGCTCTCCCTGTGCTTTAACGGTTGTCATTTTTTCATTCGTCTGATGGTTCATTCTCCCACCCTGGGGCGAAACAAAAATGAAATTGCCTGCTTTTGCAGCAGCGGAATACGGCCGCTTCGGCCCGTGCGGTGCAGCGATATAGTCAATCATTTATTTTTTTCCTTCCTCGGGGCTATAGGCTATACAATCGATTTGTATGAGCATGCCCGGCCTGATGAATTGGGTGACGACGCAGGACCGCGCCGGAGGTTCTTCCGGGAAAAATTCGCTGTATGCCTGATTCATTTTCTCCAGGTCTTCACCGCTGTGGATGAAGACGGTGACTTTCACGACATCAGCCATTGTTGCTCCACCGGCTTCGAGAGCGCGCTGTATTTTCAGCAGGCACTGCTGAGTTTGAGCTTCAATGGTATCGTATTTTTCTCCCGTTTCCCGGTTGACACCGCCGCCGTGAAAACCGGAGACGAAGATGAAGTCGCCCGCTCTCACAGCACCTGAGTAAGGGCGCAGCATTCCTTTCGGTCCGGGAGGATTGCCCCCCATTTTTATGATTTCCTTTGCCATGGTATCTCCTTTCGGTTGCTCAAGCGGCCCGACAGAACCGGAATTCTTCACCGGTTGCCGGGTCATTGATAGTGAATATCTTCACGCCGATACCGTAGACGGTTTCAAGGGTTGTTTCGGTAACGACATCAGCCGGTTTTCCCTGGGCGAGGAATTGACCGTTATGCATAAGGGCAATTTTCCCCGAATATGATAGAGCGTGGTCGGGGAAATGCGACGTCATGATGACGCTTAAACCGCTCTTAGCCAGTTTATCGATGAGTTTCAGGATGAGGGTCTGATTTCGAAAGTCCAGGTGAGAAGTCGGCTCGTCCATCAACAGCACCTTCGGCTGCTGCGCCAGAGTTCTGGCAACAAGTACAAGTTGCCGCTCTCCCCCGCTTATCTCCGTGTATTTACTCTCGGAAAGGTAGGATATACCGACCATCTCGATGGCTTCCTCGGCGATTTTGTAGTCCTGTTCAGATGGTGATGAAAAGATGCTGAGGTGGGGCGCTCTTCCCATCAGGACGACATCGAGCACCTTGTAGGCAAAACCGACGTTGTGTTCCTGAGGGATATACCCAACGATAGATGCAATCTCGTGCCGCTCCATGTCGATGATGCTTTTGCCGTCAATGAGGATGTCTCCTCCGTTCAGTTTCAAAATACCGCAGAGGCTTTTAAGCATCGTCGTCTTACCGCATCCATTCCGTCCCAGGATACAGAGCACGCCGTTATCGGCAGTCTCTAAATTGATACCGCTGAATATGGTTTTGTCTTTCCGGTATCCGAAAGACGCATTGATGATTTGCATACTCATGACCAGCGAGAACCTCTTGTCAGTAGATACGCGAATATCGGCGCACCGATGATTCCGGTAATTATGCCAATCGGGATTTCTGCAGTGGTCGCTGTCCGCGCGATATTGTCCATCAGCAGCAGGTAGGTCCCACCCATTGAAAGACAGGTAGGCAGAAGTATTTTGTGGTCCGGACCGACAAGCATTCTCCCGAAATGGGGAATGACCAGTCCTATCCAGCCGATGACACCGCTGACGGAAACGGCCGCTGAGGTAATCATTGTTGCGCAGATAACGACGATAATTCTAAGTCTGTCTGTGTTAATACCCAGCGCTTTGGCGTCTTCCTCTCCCATGGAGAGGACATTCAGTCGCCATCGAATCAGAAGTAAGACGGTTATTCCGGCAATCATCGGCGGCAGTGCGAACATCAGGTCCTGATTGGCTGATGATGCCAAACTACCCATCAGCCAGAATACGATTGCCGGCAGTTTAATGTTCGGGTCGGCG
>CAYSQK010000160.1:0-4844 GCA_964433075.1 uncultured Dehalococcoidales bacterium | reverse complement strand
ATGGTCAACAGTGATGACGGCGACAAGATAGTCATATCCAGTACCGATGTTTTCCGGGACGAGTATACCGTACCGGAAGGCTGGAAATTAAGCGTTAAAAAAGGCGAAATCGTTGAAATCGGTGCCATTCTGGCGCATCCGGGTAAACCGGCCAAGAATGCTGACAAGAATGAAGAAACCGGTGAAAAGTCACTGGCAGTGAGTGAACAGGTCATCCTTGCCGGCGTAGCCGGCAAGGTGGAAATCGACGGCGACCGTCTCACCATCGTTTATGAAGAGAAGGACACGCGAGAATATCCGGTACCTGCCGCCATTCCGGTCAGAGTCCAAACCGGCGACATCGTGAAAGCCGGGCAGCAATTGACCGACGGTTCAATCAACCCTCAGGAAATGCTGCAGATTCTCGGCAGGGATGCAGTCGAGCAGTATCTGGTCGATGAAGTCCAGCGTGTGTACCGCTCGCAGGGCGTCAACATCAGCGACAAACACATTGAAATAATCGTTCATCAGATGCTGGACAAGGTACGCATCGATTCTGCCGGTGATACCGAACTGATACCCGGTGAGTTAATCGACCGATTCCAGTACGAGGACATCAACTCTGAAGTGCTGGCGGAAGGCGGTGAACCGACAACGGCTCATACCGTTCTGCTCGGTATTACGAGAGCTTCTCTCAGCACCAACAGCTGGCTGGCAGCGGCTTCCTTCCAGGAAACAACGAGAGTCCTGACCGAAGCAGCCGTCAGAGGGGCGACTGATAAACTGGTTGGTCTGAAAGAAAATGTCATCATCGGGCGTTTGATTCCGGCACGGTCTCCGGTATCCGAAGAGATGCTGCGATTGATGCAGGCAGGGAAGTCTCCTTTGAAAGAAGAAGGGGATACAAACCTGGACGAACTGAAAAACGACGAACAACATGAAGCTGAATTAGCTATCTAGGGATTCGCCAGAAGAATGTGTGTATAACTGCCCCGGCTCGAAACCGGGGCAGTTTTTTGGTCAAATTTTAACAGTGTTATGTTATAATAGCACCAGCAATACCATTCGTAACCGGGAGGTATCAACATTCCTCGAATAATTTCCGGAAAATCGAGTGCGGAAGATTCACCGCTTGATACAAGTCTCCGTCCACGAAGTCTGAAGGATTTCGACGGGCAGGAGAAGGTGAAGCAAAACCTGAACATTGCCATTGCTGCCGCAAAAGGCAGAGGTGAACCTCTCGACCATGTTCTCTTCTACGGGCCGCCGGGACTGGGAAAGACGACACTGGCGAATATTATAGCCGTGGAGATGGGGGTGAATCTGAAAATAACCTCCGGTCCGGCTATCGAACGTACGGGAGACCTGGCAGCAATCGTTACCAATCTCCATGCGAACGACATTCTCTTCATCGATGAAATTCACCGTTTGAGCAGGATTGTCGAAGAGGTTCTCTATCCGGCAATGGAAGACTTTGCGCTCGATCTGATTATCGGTAAAGGTCCGGGTGCCAAGAGCCTGCGACTCAACCTCCCGCCTTTCACACTCATCGGGGCGACTACGAGGTATGCTCTGCTCAGTCCGCCGCTAAGGGATCGGTTCGGAACGGTGTTCCGGTTCGATTTCTATGACGAAGCGGCGATAAAGAGGATACTCGAACGCTCCGCCCGTATTCTTGGTATCAAGGCTGATGAAAAAGGACTGGAAGTGATTGCCGGCAGGGCGAGAGGCACGCCGCGAGTGGCGAACCGACTGCTGCGGCGAGTGCGTGATTATGCTCAGGTGATAGCCGACGGGGTGGCGACACAGGATGTGGCTGAAGAAGCGTTGACGAAGCTGGAGGTCGATTCAATCGGACTCGATGAAACCGACCGGAAAGTATTAGTTACCATCATAGACAAGTTCAGCGGGGGACCGGTTGGGCTCGAGACGATTGCAGCGGCAATCGGTGAAGATTCGGATACCATCATGGATGTTTATGAGCCGTACCTTCTCCAGTTGGGGTTCATTGAACGAACACCGCGGGGAAGAATGGCAACCAGGATGGCGTACCGGCATCTCGATATTCCGTATACCAGGGAAGAGCCTCCTCAGGCAACGCTGTTTTAGTATGAACGGGAGCGGATGATGCTTTCCGATATGAATAAATTGACATTACGGTATACTCCAGTATACCTTAGTAGGTAAGAGGTGCTTTATGGCGAGTTGCCCAAACTGCGGCCGTAATACTGCCAGAACGAAAGACTGGTGCTGTCAGTGGTGCGGTTATCCTTTGTTTTCAGGTTCATTCAAAACAATCGATAAGACGTACAAAGAACTAAAAGCCGAGAGACTGGCGCAGGAGACAAAGGAAGAAATCAAAGCAGATGAACCGGTACAGGAGAAACCTGAACCGGAAGTTGTTATCGAACCTGTCAAGCAGGAGGAAAAAGTCGAAGAAAAGTCTGTTGAGATAAAGCATGAACCGGCAGAGCCGGTACAGGAGCCTTCAGGACACGTTGTCAGGCAGGTGCGAAGAATCATACGTCCCGCCGAGCGTCCGGTCAGAAGGATTATCAGACGGCGGATACCGGGGCGCAAAGGCGAAGAGATAGAAGAAATCGTTGAGTACATCGACGAACAGCCGGAAGCGAAACCAGCAGAAACGGTTTATTACAGTTCTGAAGCTGATACTGAATACGAGCCTGAAGTCGAATATGAAGACGCGAACGAAGAAGGCTATGATGACGAGGATATTGTCGAATATCAGGAAGAGGTTCGTGTAGAAACGAGAGAGGTACCGCAGCCTCCGGTTGAGAAGAGGGTTGCCCCTGAATCTCCGCGGGAACAATCTCAGAGGATTGAACCTGCGCCTGTTCAAAAACGTCCTGAAGCGGTTCGGCCGGTTATCAAGGCACCCATTGAACCAGAGCCTGAGCCAGAGCCTGAGCCAGAGATAGAAGAATCAATCGAATATGCGGACGAAGAGACTGACAACGAAGAAGCCGTTGTTTACGAAGACGAGGCTTACGATGAGGTTACTGACATTGCCGATGATGAGCCGGACGACCGTGTTGAGGAAGATAATGCAGAAGCAGCGCCGGTGGCAGCGATTGTCGCCGAACCGGTAAAAGCTGCTCCGGAAATTGAACAGCCGGCAATGGAAATCAAGGCTGACGACATCATTTCGGCGTATGAGAATGAGGGTGCGGGAGCCGATGCGCGGTATGCCAACAAGGTATTACGTATCAGCGGTATCATTCAGAAAGTGGACATCAGGCAAACGATGTCGGTTTACGCTCTCGTTCTGGAAGCCTCTGAGTCGCATCCTCTCCGGCAGACGGTCCGATGTGTGTTCCCCGTGAATTATGGAGCCGAACTGACACGATTCGTTCCGGGTCAAACCGTTACTGTTCAGGGCAAGTATGACGGTTCGATTATCAATATCAGTATGAGAGATTGTATCCTGATCAACGAAGCATAAACAAGCGAATGCCAACAAAAAGGAGCCCTTTTCAGGGCTCCTTTTTTCGTTCAAGCCAGGTATGAATTCTTATTTGACTGCGTAGGCAATCTGAACGTTGAGAGTAATTTCCAGTTCTCCCGGGCTTATCTGCGTGGGATAGGCAGCGTCTGATGCTTCAGCATAAGCCATACCGGTTGCTTTCCAGGCGGAGGGCGGATTGTAGGAACCTTCGGAAATATACGTTACTTTTCCGAGACTGACGCCGGCCAGAGAAGCGAGTTCTTCGGCTTTTGCTTTGGCATCTGCGACGGCTGTTTCTCTGACTTCATCATAGTAGGCTGAAGGGTCGTCAACGGAGAAATTCACCCCGTTGATGCGGGTATCGTTGCCGCCGGCGGCGGCTGCGGCATCGATAATCGTCCCGGTGTTATCGATATTTCTGATGGTAACGGTCACGGTATTACTGACGCGATACCCTTCGACAATCTCTTCACCGGTTTCTCTGTCCCAGTTCGTGACCTGGTTGATGGAGAAATATTGTGTCTGAATGTCTTTTTCGGCAACACCATTGGCGAGAAGCGCATCCATGACGTGCTGCATTGCTTCAGCAGCCTCTTCACGAGCAGCCGCGACGCTCGCATCTTCCGATTCGATACCGACGTTAATCGTTGCTATATCAGGAGTGACGGTCATTTCACCTGTTCCCGATACCCAGATACCCTGCTGCTGGTTACTGACGGTTATCGTTCCGATTTCGCCTGTTGAAACGCTGCCCTGTTCGCAGCCTGTCAAGCCTATTACCGCCAGCACCGATGCAATCCCGATGACTGCCAACCATTTTTTGTTCATTGTTTCCTCCTATTGTCTGAGATATATTTTGTTTCCTATAGAGTATAACGAAAAAGCCGCCGGGAAGTTAGCCGGCGGCCTGGATTTATTCGTATTTCGACGGTTACTCGGACCGTAGGGCTTCGATGGGGTTGAGGCGGGAAGCATTCCATGCCGGATAAAAGCCGAAGAAGAGGCCGATGCCTATCGAGACGGATACGGCCATGATGACGATATCAGCCGAGACCAGAGTCGTCATGAATCCCGAGTTGTTAATCAGGATGGAGGCCACCCAGCCGATGATGACGCCGATGATGCCGCCGGCCAGGGTCAGGGTTGCTGCCTCGATGAGGAACTGAACCCAGATATCGCTCTCACGGGCACCGAGGGCTTTTCTGATACCGATTTCGCGGGTTCTTTCAAGAACCGAAACAAGCATGATATTCATGACACCAATGCCGCCGACCAGCAGGGCGATAGCGGCAATGGCTCCCAGGAGGAGGGTGAGTGTCTGAGATGTCTCTTCCATGGCTTCGACGATTTCCTGCATCGACTGTATCGTGAAGTCATCTCCGGTACCGACGGTCAGGCG
>CAYSQK010000159.1:0-4898 GCA_964433075.1 uncultured Dehalococcoidales bacterium | reverse complement strand
TTTCCCTACACGACGCTCTTCCGATCTGGTGCCAATATCGGTTCGGTAATGTGATAAATGATATCTGTCAGCATGGTACGCTGGCCCGGCATTATCCATGACAGTACTGCCCTGATAAGGATAGCGAAGGTGATTATTTGTAAAAATACCCTGATAACGGTCAGAAACAGCACCATTATTTTTCTCCGCCGAGTTCAAGCGCTCTGGTAAAGGCGGCTGTGACAGCTTCGGTCACCGTCTCTTTAAGATGTCTCTTTTCGAACACGTCGAGGGCTGCCGCCGTCGTCCCGCCCTTTGAGGTAACCATCTCCCGCAATCTGGCCGGTTCCATCCCTGTATCTCTCATCATTTTTCCGGAACCGATCATTGTTTGCAGAATGAGCTCGTATGCCATGTTTTCAGGCAGTCCGGTTCGTATGGCAGCTTCTGTCAGGAGCTCAACGAATAAAAAGAAATAGGCCGGCCCGCTTCCGCTGGCGGCTGTTACCATGTTCAGGTATTTTTCATCTTCGATGTATATTTCTTTGCCGATTGAACGCAGTATTGCCGCTGCGTTTTCCTTTTGAACATCCGCCACGTCCGGTGTTGCTGTCCAGACACTCATGCTTTCGTTTACCTGCGCCGGGGTGTTCGGCATGACTCTGATGACGGCACGATGTTCCAGGCCTTCTATGAGTGTTTTTATTGTGATACCCGCCATGATAGTCAGGACAAGCTGTTCCGGCGAAAGGGTTCCCCGTAAAGCCGGTAACACCTCGGGAAGAGTCTGGGGTTTAATGGAAAAGACGATAACGTCTTTCCCTTTCACAGCCGTTTTGTTATCGCTGGTAACCTGCACCTTGTAGGTTTTATTGAGAAATGAGAGTCTCTCTTCTGAAAGGTCACTGACGGTTATTTCGTCAGGCATTGCCAGTTTGTTTTCGAGTACGGCTGAAAGGATGGCCGTTCCCATATTCCCTCCGCCGATGAATGCTATTTTCATAGTACTTCTTTCAGATTAGATTAGTTAGTTATGCTTCGATATACTCGGTGAACGATAAAGGTTCAGGTTTGGGCAATTCGTCTTCTGCCAGACCGTCGAGATGAAAACGTATAGCTTTTTTCATGTTGTTCTTTACTTCATCTCGGCTGATTCCAGTAGCGATGCAACCGGGGATATCAGGTGAATATGCAGAATAATTGTCGCTGGTTTTTTCGACTATTATCAAGTATCTGTTCATGGTGTTTATTCTGACGGTGACTTCCTTCCGTTTTTACGAGAAACCATCCGTTATTTTCTATAATTGTAGTATATCATGTACTCTCATGCAGGTTGATTACGTCTATCTCACAACGATATTTACCAGCTTGCCGGGTACATAGATTTCTTTGACCGTTGCCTTCCCTTCGATATGCATCCGTACTTTATCACTGCTTTTTGCCAGTGAGATGGCTTCTGTTTCGGAAATATCTGCCGCAGCGTTTATTTTATCGCGTACCTTCCCGTTTACCTGGACGATGAGGACGATTTCCTCTTCCTTCGCCAGTTCCTCATTCCACGCCGGCCAGTCCTGCTGATGGACGCTGTAGGTATGTCCGGTCATTGCCCATAACTCTTCGGCCAGATGGGGTACGGAAGGAGCCAGCATGAGGATAAGTGCCCGGACCGATTCATTCCATACGTCTTTATCGATGGTTCCCTGGGTCTTGATGGTAATCATGAAGTTCGTCATTTCCATGAGTGCCGAAAGCATGGTATTGAACCGCAGTTTCTCGAGGTCTTCCGTCACCTTCCGTATCGTTTTGTGCGTTATCCGTTTGAGTTCGGTAACCGCTTTTTCATCGCTGCTCGTCGAATGGTACGGTTCGGTTACGAGACTCCAGACCCGGTTCAACCACCGGCTCATCCCGCTTATCCCGGTATCCGACCAGTCGCCTCCCTGTTCCCATGGCCCGAGGAACATGAGGTACGCTCTCACCGTATCGGTACCCAGGGTGTTGACCAGACTGTCGGGTGTGATGACATTCCCCTTTGATTTACTCATCTTCTGGTGCTCGCGGATGATGATTCCCTGGTTAAATAAACGGCTGAACGGTTCGTTATAGCGTACGAGGCCGAAATCTCTGATGGCTTTATTGAAAAATCGTGCGTACAGCAGGTGCATGACTGCATGTTCCGCGCCTCCGGTATACAGATCGACCGGCATCCAGTAATTGACTTTCTCGGGGTCGAACGGCCCTTTATCGTAATGCGGGCTGCAGTAGCGGAGAAAATACCATGAAGAACACATGAATGTGTCCATCGTGTCGAGTTCCCTCCTCGCCGGCTTTCCGCATTTCGGACAGGTTGTGGTAACGAACGTTTTACTCGTTGAAAGCGGCGATTCCCCATGAGGCTTGAATTCAGCATCTTCCGGGAGCAGTACCGGTAAATCCTTCTCCGGTACCGGTACCAGGCCGCATTCGTTGCAGTACACCATGGGTATCGGGGCTCCCCAGTAACGCTGTCGTGAAATCAGCCAGTCTCTCAACCGGTACGTGACGGTCGGTCCTCCCCATCCTTTTTCTTTCAGGTAGGCAGCTACCTTCGTAATGCCTTCCTGGCTGGGAGTTCCGTCGAATTGCGCGGAGTTAATCATTGTACCGGGTTCGGTATACGCTTCTTGCAGTTCTTTTCCGTCCCATCCGTCAGGCGCGATGACTACTCTGACCGGAATGCGGTATTTTTTCGCAAACGCAAAGTCACGTTCATCATGGGCAGGAACAGCCATGACTGCTCCGGTGCCGTAGCCGAGCAGAACGTAATCGGCTATCCAGATAGCCACCTTTTCACCGTTGAGCCGGTTTATGGCATACGCCCCGGTGAAAACCCCGTCCTTTTCTTTTTCGGCAGAAAGCCGTTCCAGTTCCGTCTGCTGTCTCGATTTTTCGATGTACGCATCGACGGCTGTTCTCTGTTCCGGTACGGTTATTGTTTTTACCAGCGGATGTTCCGGAGCCAGTACCATGAACGTAACCCCGTATGCTGTATCGGGACGTGTCGTGAATATCTTGATTTCTTTTTCTTCGACCCCCGGTATGTCGAGGGCAAATGATATCTCCGCACCGGTGCTTTTCCCTATCCAGTTCCTCTGTTGTATCTTAACCTTTTCCGGCCAGTCGATGTTCTCGTGGGTCATCAGTTCATCAGCATATTTGGTAATACTGAAAAACCACTGCTCGCGGTTTTCCTGAATAACGACGCTGCCGCATCGTTCGCATTTGTTATCGATGACCTGCTCGTTTGCCAGAACGGTCTGGCAGCTCGGACACCAGTTTACCGGAGCTTTCCGTCGGTAGGCCAGTCCGTTTTCGTACAGCTTGAGGAAAAACCACTGCGTCCACTTGTAATACTCAGGCTGGCTCGTGATAACTTCCCTGTCCCAGTCGTACATCGCCCCGATGCTTTTCAACTGCTTTCTCAGGCGTTGCACATTCTGCATCGTCCATTGTGCCGGGTGAATACCCTGCTTGATGGCCGCATTCTCGGCAGGCAGTCCGAAGGAATCGAACCCGATTGGATGCATGACATTATACCCCTGCATCCTCCGGAATCGGGCATGAACATCCGGCGGTACGTAATTGAACCAGTGCCCGATGTGCAGGTCCCCGGACGTATAAGGAAGCATGGTAAGAGCGTAGTATTTCGGCTTTGGACTGTTTTCATCCGCCTTGTAAATGCCGTCCTTTTCCCATCGGTCCTGCCATTTTTTTTCGATGTCTCTCGGTGTATATTTCTCTGCCATACGCTGATTCCTCAAACAAAATATTTAACGATATTGTGCGTGACACGCTTGATAATCGTATCATTTTATGTAAATTCTTTCAACCCTCGAAATTGACATTGACACGCTCAAATGATACCCTGTCTTTTAAGCGATTTTCCCTTGTTCTCGCTATCCGTTCATTCATAAATAACGAGGCCGGCAGCCCGTCTGTTTATTTTCAATGAGGAGGTTATATCCGTTGAGCAAAGTAATGACCATGAAAGAAGCCGTTTCCCGGTTTGTCAATGACGGCGACACCCTTTTCTTATCCGGCGCGCAGCACGGCGAACCGGCCGCCGCCATCCACGAAATAATCAGGCAAAAAAAGAAACATCTGTCCCTTGTCTGCGCGCTCGTCACTACCGCGAATTTCCTTGTTGGCGAAGGGCTTGTTGATGTTATGATAACCGGATATTCGGGGCAGGATGCCCGTTCCTACCCGATTATTAAATCGAAGGAGCTGAATCCGGGTATGATATACAAGGAATCGTCCCATTTCGGGATTGCCCTGGCCCTTCACGCCGGGCAGATGGGTATACCCTATATTCCTACGAAATGCCTGCTCGGGTCTGATTTGATTAAGTATAATGACGACCTCACGACCACGCAATGCCCTTTTACCGGCGAAACTCTGGCCGCCGTGAAAGCCGTCGTACCGGATGTCGGTATTATTCACGTCCAGCGGTGCGATGTCCTCGGTAATGCCCAGAAATGGGGCTCTCTGGGCGTCGATTACGAAGGCATCAATGCCAGTAAAAAAGTCATTGTCACCACTGAAAAAATTGTCGATTCTTCGGTAATCCGCAGCGACCCCAACCGGACCATCATCCCCGGTTTCCGGGTTGATGCTGTCGTCGAACAGCCCTGGGGCGCCTACCCGATGCACATGGCCGGCTGCTATGACGGCGATATGTTCGGCTTCATGATGGAGTCCGGGGGCAGTAAGGAGAAATACGAAGACTACATGGAAAAACTGGTCTACGGCACCACTGACTGGAATGAGTACCTTGCTCTGATGAAAGAAAGAAAAGGCGAGGACTATTTCAGAAAACTGGAAATCAAAAATCCGCTGAAGAGCGAACCGATAATAATGGGATACTAGGGGTGACAGAT
>CAYSQK010000158.1:0-4905 GCA_964433075.1 uncultured Dehalococcoidales bacterium | reverse complement strand
GTTCAGACGTGTGCTCTTCCGATCTGGCATAACACATCCGGTCAGCCGCAATCTTACTGGCGCCGTAGGGATGCGGTGCGCAGAGCGGGTGGTTTTCATCGATTGGCGAATACTGGGCAGAGCCGTAGACTTCACTCGTCGAAGCCTGAATCACTTTCCTGACATCATGCAGTCGGGCCGCCTCGAGGATATTCTGTGTTCCCATGACGTTGACATCCCAGGTCATCCTCGGTTCGACATACGAACGGTCGACATGTATCTGGGCTGCCAGATTCATCACCACTTCCACATCGCGGATAATATCGTTCAGTAGTTCGGTATCGCGGATATCGCCCTTGATAAGCTTGAAATTCCGGTAGTCCAGCAATGGCCTGATATTGGTCAGGTTACCGCTCATGAAATTATCCAGGCAGATGACAGTATGACCATCCTTCACATACTTATCGCAGAGATGACTCCCGATAAAACCCGCCCCACCGGTTATGAGTATTTTCATTGCTAATACCTCTGTTTACATCAAGGTTATTTAGCTCTCATTGTCTCCAAATCAACATTCAATGTCAATATTGTCAGAACGATACGATATTCATTAATACTAATAGCTGCTACTAAGTGAATCAATCAGACTTGTTAGAAAAAGATTATGACAAATGAAAATAGCACATTGAAGAAAAAGCATCCGGAATGTTGATCCTCACACCTGGAGTAAATAGTACCAGGTTCTCACGTCTGAAAAACGCTTAAACGCTAAACGCGGGTGATGTTACGTTTCGGAAAAAAGCGCACAAAAAGTCTTGTGATGATTATTGATTGAGGGGATTGGTATGGTGGGCGATACTGGGCTCGAACCAGTGACCTTTGCGATGTCAACGCAATGCTCTAACCAACTGAGCTAACCGCCCTGAGTCTTTTTTCGAGGCTTTTACTCGGTAGCCTCCCCGATACCATCGGGATGCTCTAACCAACCAAGCTAACCGCCCCTGTACAGCGAATTTATTCTATCAAATGCTGCGAGTCCAGTCAATCGCGCATTGCATCATAATAACAGTTACTATTGACGCAACACGTCGTCGGGAGAGAACAGCGGACGGTATACAGTTTACAGTTGTCAGTTTACAGTTGTCAGTAATCAGTGTTCAGTTTTTGTCTGAATCGATTCTCCACGAAGCTGACTCCGAAAAGCAACGCCGCACTGATACCGAGGGCGATAACGTCGAGGTACCGGATATCGAACAGTTTGGCAAGCAGGGCGGCCGTCCCGCCGCCGATGACGGCGGCAATCGCTCCGCCGGGCGTGACCCTGAGCTTTTCGCGGTAGAACCCGGCCAGTATCGGCACAATCAGCCCCCCGGTGTAAACGGTATAGGCGAACAGCACCGCATCGATGATATTCTGAAGGTAAAGGGCGAGCCCGAGGGAGACAAGGCCGATGACCACGATTCCCCCTTTCGACACTGCCAGCAGCTTCTTCTCATCGAACCCCGGCCTCAACCCGCCGACGATATCGAGTGAAAGTATCGTTCCGGCCGTCATGAGGGTCGTATCAGCCGATGACATGAAGGCGCAGAGGAGCGCGGCGAGGACAATTCCCCCCACTGCCGACGGGAGCACCTCCCGTATCACCGTCGGGAATGCCTGCCCGGCGGCGCTTTCCGGATAGAGCGCGGCAGCACCCATACCGATAACGACGAGGGACAGGGCAACCGGCACCATCAGCCCGGCCGTCCAGAGGGCGGATTTCCGGGCAATACCGGCATCGCCGGCACAGAAGAGGCGCGAATATATGTCCGGCCCGACCACGTACGTCAGGCCGACCACCAGCAGGTATTTCACCAGTTCGTACCCGCCGAACTGCGGCCCAAGCGGAAAGGCAAACCGGTCAGCGGGAAGCGCCTCGGCTAACCCGGCAGGCCCGCCGGCTTTCACCAGGACGAGGACCGCCGAAATGACCACGCCGAACACGATTATCCCGGCCTGAAAGCTATCGGTGCGGATGATGGCATACTGCCCGCCGATAACCGTGTAAAGGATGAAAACGAATGAGAATATTACGCTCCACAATCGGGCGTCACCGATTCCCAGAGCGTCCATTATACTGCCGGCAGCAATGATTTGAGCGGCAATAACCCCCGTCCAGGCAATAACTACCAAAACTGAGCCGGCAAGGGCTGTACGTCGGCCGTACTGCTTCTCAATCAGCCCGGGGAGCGAATACAGGCCGCCGGTTCTGACCTTTTTTGCCAGGAACAACCCCAGAACAGCCAGACCGATACTTCCCGCCAGCAGCCACCAGAGGCCCGTCAGTCCCTGAATGAAACCAAGGCGTGTAGAAACCATAACGGCCGAACCGCCGATGACGGTGGCCAGCAGCGAGCCGGTGATGAAGAGTGTCGAACCCTTCCGGCCGGCGAGGAAAAAGTCTTCCGCCACCTTCGTTTTATTCCGGCTGAGCAGGCCGAGAACGATGACGAGGGCGAAGTAAATACCGATGATGATTATCTGCAGCGTCACGAGCGTACCTTGAGTATCGTTATCATCGTTATGGCAGGTGAACGTTCGTCTTCGGTTTATCTGGAAGCGCGCTGGTTGCCGATTATTCCTATCTCAACCGATTTCCCGCAGTGGGGACAGGTAATTTCGAGCGTCACAAGCTGGCTCATGATTCGTTCGGCAACCGCCGTTACCATGGAATCAATATTATCGAGCCGGTTATCCAGCATTTCCATCCGCTGCTTCAGACGGTCGATTTCCCGTGCCTGTTCGGCAGCATCGAAGTCATCCAAGAATCTGTTCCCTTCGGATGTATATCAGTCTCACTATTATAGGAGAGACACCGTAGTTAGTCAAAGAATTGCTATAGATTGCTTCGCCTCATGTCGACCGATGGCTCGCAAAGGCGGTCATGGGACAGGCAACTCATATCAACGAGATTCCCCGATACGTTATTTGTGTAGAAACTGGGATATCGGGATCTTCGACTTCGCTTCGCTCGAGAATGACAAATCGGTCGAAGAGATTCGCAATGACAATCTTTGTTAATCCATATTTTTCATCAGGTTGGCCATTTCGATGGCGTTGACGGCGGCGTCGAAGCCTTTGTTACCGGATTTCGTGCCGGCGCGTTCGATTGCCTGCTCGATGGTGTCGGCGGTAATAACGCCGAACATGACCGGCAGACCTGAATCCAGGCTTATCCGGGCAACCCCTTTCGAAACCTCGGAGGCAACGTAGTCGAAATGGGGCGTGGCGCCGCGTATCACTGCTCCCAGGCAGATAATGGCGTCGTACTTGCCGGACATGGCCATTTTCTGGGCAATGACCGGAATCTCGAATGCGCCGGGAACCCAGGAGGTTTCGATGTCTTCATCGGCGACGTCGTGCCGCTGAAGGGCATCCTTGGCTCCGGAGAGCAGCTTATTGGTGATGAATTCGTTGAAACGGGAAACAACAATCCCGAACTTCAGTCCCTGCCCGGTAAGATTACCTTCATACGTTCTTCCCATTGTGTCCTCCTCGAAAAGGGTGTTTCGTTTTATTCTTATTTTTCGGTTTCCGGAAACTCAAGTTTGTGGTGCATACGGTTCTTCTTGGTTTCCAGGTAGTATTTGTTGTACTGGTTCGGTTGAACGACAATCGGCACCGTTTCCACCACCTTCAGCCCGTAGCTTTCAAGGCCGATTATCTTCTTCGGATTATTCGTCAGGAGCTTGATTTGGTTAAGACCGAGGTCGGCCAGTATCTGCGCGCCTTCGCCGTAATCTCTCATGTCGGCGGCGAATCCCAGTTTCAGGTTGGCATCGACCGTATCGTAGCCTTCGTCCTGGAGAGCGTAGGCTTTGAGCTTGTTATGGAAGCCGATTCCCCGGCCTTCCTGCCGCATGTAGAGGAAAACGCCGCGGCCTTCGTCGGCAATCTTCTGCATGGCCAGGGCAAGCTGCTCGCCGCAATCGCAGCGCAGGCTGCCAAGCGTATCACCGGTTAAACATTCGCTGTGCACCCGGACGAGTACCGGTTCGGGGGTGCAGATATCACCCATCACCAGGGCAACATGCTCACCGGATTTTACATCGCTGGCAAAGGCAATAGCTCTAAATTCACCCCACTTCGTCGGCAGTTTCGTTTCGGTCACCCGGTGCACCAGTTTTTCGTGCCGCCGCCGGTAGGCAATCAAATCAGCCACGCTGATAATCTTGAGGTCCAGCTTTTCCGCCAGCTTTTCCAGTTCAGGCATCCGGGCCATCGTGCCGTCTTCGTTCATTATCTCGCAGCAGACGCCGCCCGGAAACAAACCGGCCAGCCTCGCCAGGTCAACGGTCGCTTCCGTCTGCCCGGCCCTTTCGAGGACGCCGCCGTCTTTGGCCCGGAGGGGGAACATGTGCCCCGGCATGACGAAATCGTCAGGCCCGGCGTCCGGGTCTGCCAGCGCCTGGACGGTCGCCGCCCGGTCGGAAGCGGAAATACCGGTCGTGGTTCCCTTCCGTGCTTCGACCGATACCGTAAACGCCGTCCCGAGGAATGACGTGTTCTTGTTCGTCATCATCGGAATTCCCAGCTTTTCCAGTCGCTCGCCGGTCAGGGGCGCGCAAATCAGGCCACGGCCGTGCACCGCCATGAAGTTAATCGCTTCCGGCGTCACCTTTTCGGCCGCCATAACGAAATCGCCTTCGTTCTCCCGGTCTTCGTCGTCGACAACAATGACGAACTTCCCCGCCTTAATATCTTCAATCGCTTCTTCTATTTTTGCCAGTGCCATACATACCCTCTTTATCGAAACGGAACAACCGCCTAAAAGCCGTTGGCAGCCAGGAATTCGGGGGTAATGCCCGTTTTCGTAACCTGCGCCAACGGCGTAGATCGGAAGTGCACACGTCTGAACTCCAGTCACCGCTCATTATCGCGTATGCC
>CAYSQK010000157.1:0-4916 GCA_964433075.1 uncultured Dehalococcoidales bacterium | reverse complement strand
TGATCCCGGGTATGATCGGACTGGAAGCCGGACAGTCGGCTTTCGGCGACGTGTATGCCTGGTTTAAGCGGGTGTTGGAATTTCCGCTGCACCGCATCGTATCGCAGAGCACGCTCCTGGATGAGGAAACGAAGAAGAAACTGATCAGGGAGACGGTTGACTGGATTATTCCCGCATTGACGGCGGAGGCCGAAAAGCTGACGGACAACGGCAGTACCCTCGTGGCTACGGACTGGATGAACGGCCGACGTACGCCGTTTGCCAATCAGGAGCTGACGGGAACGATTACGGGTTTGACGCTGGGCAGCTTGGCGCCGCAGATTTTCAAGGCATTGGTTGAGGCTACAGCTTTCGGTTCGAAGGCCATCGTGGAACAGATGCGCAAGGAAGGTGTGCGGATCGACAACATCATCGCTATCGGCGGTATTCCCTTGAAGTCGCCGTTTGTGATGCAGACCTTGTGCGACGTGCTGAACATGCCGATCAAAGTGTGTCGCACGGAGCAGGCCTGTGCATTGGGCGCAGCCATGTTTGCCGCTACGGCAGCCGGTTTTTACGAGCGGGTGGAGGATGCCCGGGCTGCAATGAACCCTGGATTCGACCGGGAATATGCGCCGAATGCCGCGAATGCGGAAAAATATGCCGGGTTGTATAAACGGTACCTGGAAATCGGCAATTTTACCGAGAATATCCTTACGAAACATTAAGTATTTATTGGCTATATATATCCTCCCTTATGAAAGAAAAAGGCAAAATCGGATGTTGGAGTTCAGGGATATAAGTCAATAATTACAAATTACAAATTATGAATGGAAAGGGCAAACCAATGAAGAACTTCGTTTTGTTAATGGGTATCGCATTATGCGTTTTTCCGTTAACGGCACAAACCAGGCAACAGGTTGATTTATTTTCTCTTAATCAAGTTCGGTTATTGGAGAGCCCTTTTCTTTCTGCTCAACAAACTGACTTGCGGTATTTGCTGACGCTGGAGCCGGATCGGCTGCTGTCGCCTTTTCTGCGTGAGGCCGGACTTCAACCCAAGGCGCCTTCGTATCCCAATTGGGAAAATACGGGGTTGGACGGTCACATCGGCGGGCATTACCTTTCGGCATTGTCGATGATGTATGCGACGACTGGAGATGCGGAAGTAAAACGGCGGCTGGATTATTTTCTCGATGAGCTGAAACGGTGTCAGGATCATGTAGGTACGGGATTCATCGGAGGAACGCCGGGAAGTTTGGCGTTGTGGGGAGAGATTAAACGGGGCGATATCCGGGCGGGTTCGTTCGACCTGAATGGCAAATGGGTTCCGCTGTACAATATCCATAAGACTTACAACGGTTTACTGGATGCATATATTCATGTCGGGAGTGAACAGGCTCGGGATATGTTGGTGAAATATACCGACTGGATGATAGACATTACGGCGGGGTTGAGCGGCGAACAGATGCAGGAGATGCTGCGCAGCGAACATGGCGGACTGAACGAGGTGTTTGCTGCGGTTTACGAAATTACCGGTGATAAGAAATACCTGCAGTTGGCTCACCGCTTTTCGCACCAAAAAATATTGCGTCCGTTGATACAGGAGAAAGACAGTTTGACGGGTTTGCATGCCAATACACAAATTCCCAAAGTGATCGGGTTTAAACGTATTGCCGACGACGAACATAATGCCGATTGGGACAGGGCAGCCCGGTTTTTCTGGAAAACGGTGACGGAAAACCGCTCGGTGTGTATCGGGGGGAACAGTGTGAGGGAACATTTTAATCCACCGGACGATTTCGGTGCGATGATCGAGGATGTGCAGGGGCCGGAGACGTGCAATACCTACAACATGTTGCGACTGACGAAGATGCTGTATAAGAGTACACCTGAAGTGTACCTGATGGATTATTACGAGAAGGCGCTGTTTAACCATATTCTTTCGTCGGAAGAACCGGAACGGGGCGGTTTTGTATATTTTACGCCGATGCGTCCAGGTCATTACCGGGTGTATTCACAACCGGAAACGAGTTTCTGGTGCTGTGTGGGAACGGGTTTGGAGAATCATGCCAAATACGGCAAATTGATCTATGCGCACGACAAGGATGTGTTGTATGTGAATCTTTTTATTCCTTCGCGTCTGACGTGGGAGGAAAAAGGGGTTGTTTTTTCGCAGCGTACGCGTTTTCCGTACAACGGAGAAATGAATTTTACGTTTGAAGAGGCAGAGAGCAAAAAGTTGGCATTGAAACTGCGGATTCCTTCGTGGGTGAAGGAGCCCGAACAAATCGAAGTGTCTGTTAACGGCGAATGGCTTGGCTACGGAGCAGTGACGGGTGACTACCTGACACTGGAACGAAAGTGGAAGAAAGGCGACAGCGTGACGTTGCGTCTGCCTATGCAGGTCAACCTGGTGCAGTTGCCCGACAAGAGTCCTTATTATGCTTTTCAGTATGGCCCGATTATGTTGGCTGCGCCAATGGGTACGGAGGATCTGAAAGGATTATATGCCGATGACAGCCGAGGGGGGCATATCGCTCACGGGAAGTTGATTCCCTTGAACGAAATCCCTGCTTTTATCGGCACGCCGGCCGAAATCGAAAGTTCGCTCAGCAGATTGGACGACGAGGGGTTGCGATTCGTTTATAAAGGGGAGACGTTCCCGGTACGGAAGGACATGGAGTTTATTCCGTTTTATGCGCTGCACAACCAACGTTATCTCATTTATTTTCCGCAGACCGAGCGCGGGCAGGATGATGCATCGCAACAAGCAAGTACCTTATACCAAAACCAATATGACGAAATAGAAAACCGAACACTCGATGTGATTTATCCCGGCGAACAACAGTCGGAGTCCGACCATTTTATTCGTTACGAAGATTCGGAGACGGGAGACATTAACAACCGGCATTTCAGAAAAGCAAGGGGGAGGTTCAGTTACCGCATGAAAACAGAAGAGCCGGCTTCTTATCTTGCTATTGTACAACATAAAAATGAGGCAAATCGTTCGCTTATCCTGATCGATGATAAGGAGATGAAAGGCGAACCGAAAGTGGAACTGATCGGTGATGATTTTGTGCAGTTGACGTATGCTCTTCCGCCTCTGAAAAGCGGAGAACACACAATTGTTTTTAAACCTGCCGAAGGGGAAGTAACTTCGTCGGTTTTCGAAGTTCGTTTACTGAAATAAAAAATACGCGATAATGAGATGTTTTTATTCGTTACTGTTATGCATTTTCTTTGTTGAGGGCGTGGTTGCACAAGAGGTGTGTGGTCCCGACGGTGCACTGAAAGTGAAATTAACGCAAGAAGAGGGGACAGTGCAGTATGGGGTGGAATATCGTGGTAAAACCCTGCTGGAGCCTTCGCCGCTGGGACTGGAGACTTCGATCGGCGATTTTGCGTCCGGTCTGCATCATGTCGGCAGTGTGATGCGGAAAGTGGACGAAACGTATGCGTTGCCGCATGGCAAGGTAAGTCGGGTGCATTATGTAGCCAATGAATTGACGGCCACTTACACCAACGCCGCCAACGATTCGCTGGATGTGATATTCAGGGTGGCCGATAACGATATTTCATTTGCTTACCGCATCCGCTCGAAGGACAAGTGTCGTTGTACGATTTACCGCGAACGAACGGGATTCGATTTTCCTGCCGGTACTACTACTTTTATTACGCCGCAAGCGCCTGCGGGCAGCGGTTGGATGAAATCAAAACCGAGTTATGAAGAAGAATATACGGTGGAAGAGCCGGTGGCAACCCCTTCGCGGTACGGATTGGGATACACTTTTCCGGCCTTGTTTCATGTGGGAAACGACGGATGGGTGCTGGTTTCGGAAACAGGTGTGAGCAGCAAGTATGCCGGAACGCGGTTGAGCGAGGGAACGGACGACGGGTTGTACACTGTTGAGTTTCCGATGAAAGGAGAAAACGGCGGGATAGGCGACACTACCGTTACTGCTGCCTTGCCGTTGTTGACATCGTGGAAAACCCTGACGGTGGGTGAAACGTTGAAGCCGATCGTGGAGACCACCTCGGCATGTAACGGAATAGAACCGCTGTACGAGCCTTCGCAGGATTATGTGCCCGGCCGCAGCACGTGGAGCTGGATCTTGTGGCAGGACGCAAGCTGCAACTACAGGGATCAGCAAACGTTTATCGATCTGGCAGCGGCGATGGGCTACGAATACATTCTGATCGATGCACTGTGGGATAAGCAGATCGGGTACGAGAACATGCCGTCGCTGATTGCCTATGCACAGTCGAAGGGTGTGGATGTAATCTTGTGGTACAATTCCAACGGGGCTTGGAACGATGCGCCGCAAGGACCGAAACATAAAATGGATACGGCTCCTGCCCGACGGAAAGAGATGGAATGGATGAAGAAGCTGGGAGTGAAGGGAATTAAGGTGGATTTCTTTGGCGGAGACAAACAGGCGACGATGAAGCTGTATGAGGATATTTTGACCGATGCCGACCGTTATGGTTTGTTTGTCAACTTTCACGGCACGACCTTGCCGCGGGGGTGGGAGCGGATGTATCCCAATCATTTCACGAGCGAGGCGACGCTGGCATCGGAGAACCTGGTTTTCAGTCAGGATCTTGCCGACAAAGAGGCGTTGGTGAGCACGATTTTGCCGTTTACGCGCAATGCAGTGGCAGCGATGGATTTCGGTCTGGTGTTTTTTAATCGCCGGTTTGCGAAAGATGACAGTTACGGTAATTACCGTAGGACGACGGATGCTTTTCAAGTGGCTACTTCGATCTTGTATCAATCGCCGTTGCAGCATTTCGGCATTACGCCGAACAACTTGGAAGAGCAGCCGGACTATGTGCTCGATTTCATGAAAAAAGTGCCCGTGGTATGGGATGAGACGCGTTTTGTGGAGATCGGAAGAGCGTCGTGTAGGGAAAGAGTGTAGGATAGGGTGTTG
>CAYSQK010000156.1:0-4932 GCA_964433075.1 uncultured Dehalococcoidales bacterium | reverse complement strand
GCATTGCAGCGGACTCTTCCAACCTGCGGGACATCGAAACCGAAATCGAGTTCCATCGTCGTTTCGAATTCGTGACGTTGTTCCTGATTGATAACCTCGTCAAGAACCGTATCAATATCAGCCGCACTGAGTACCGGCACTTCTTCGACAGGCTCCATCGCTCCTTTCACCCTCAGCATCAAATGGCTGTCGGCAACAACATGGACATCCGAAGCTTTTTTCTCGGATGCCAGTCGAATCATATCGAACATATTCATTGAATTATTCTCCTAACCAGAGGACAACGGTAAAATCAAGGCTGTTGTCTTCGACACGGATGATTTCCACAATTTCTATCAATCTGAACTTCCCGCTCCCGTCGAGTTTTTCCAGATATTTCATCAGGGCATTCTCTGTCATTGAATTACCGTTCAGCGTCAATGCGGTATCGGACGTAGCGGCAAACTGAATAGTAATCGTACCGGGCAGATTTCCGAGAATGACGCCGATACTGCTGACCCAGTTGGAATCGACCGACAGGCTGCAATTCAGAGTGAACAATTGGCTGGAGTCTTCCTGCATCGTCATATTTTCGATACGGATATCAGTAAAACGTCCGGTCTTGAACAAAGAAGCAACGTACAGGTCGACAGTGCTTGCCAGCGGCACGACTCCTTTGATGGCCATCTGCCCGTTATCGTGGGTTACCTCGGTCAATTGTATCGCGTCAGGGCTGTTTCCTGCCGTGGTTTGAATATCAAGGTTGAGACCAAGACTTCGAGCCTCCAGAGCCGTCAGAGCACTCGCGAGGTTGGTCTGAAGTGTCTCCATGGCTGATATTTCAGCTTTCAAGTCATTGATTTGTTTATTGATAATCTGTGTCTCCAGTTGCTGCTGCTGAAGGAGACTGCGGGACGTATCCAGAGCTGTTCGCTTGGAAGAAATACTTGAGTAGGTACTGGAAATAAGAACTCCGAGGCTGAGAATGAGCAAAACGGCGAATGCCGCTCCAAGCAGCTTGAGTATATTGGTTGAGGATACCGGCTGCATCCGGTATTTCAACGGTAAACTGTTCATACTTACCACCGAGTTACCGGTGCGTTTGTTTACGGCGGCTTCCTGTTGAATCAGGCTGATATTCGCCATGTATCGTGAAAAATTGAACCCTTCAGGGACACTGACCGGAGACGGAAGCATTCGAACGTCGCGGCGGGTTTCTTCAGAGAGAAGACGGCAAAATTCGTCTTCATCATCGAGCACCCCTGAAACGTGAATTGATAGGGTATCGTCTACAATTGACTCCGGATTATTCGAGTTATAAAAGGTGATTGTCCTCTCGAGTTCTTCCCGTATCATCGCAATCTTGTCTTCCCGCGTAGGATTCTCAAGAGAAAAAGGCACGGTACGAATCGGCTGGGGAACACCTTTCATCATGATAACGATATCGAAATCCATCTTTTGAACATCGATGAGTATGGTTGTGTTCTCTGAAGACACACGGGCGAGCAGGAGCGGTTTGATATCTAAAAATACCGGCTTGAGTCCTGCTTTATCAAGCGTGTTCATTAACGGGTCGAGAATTCTTTTTGGTATCGCCGTCAAAAATACCTGGGTTTTCCCTTCCGGTGCCGCAATCGACTGGTACGTCATGTATAACTCGTCCGGAGGTACCGGAAGCACTCTGACCGCTTCTCTGTGTACCGCTTCGTCAAGGATTTCTTTCGGCAGCTTGGGCAAGAGGAGAGGCCTCGTCAGACACCGGATGCCGCTGATGGCAATGAGTACTTTTTTAACGTTGACTGACTTGAAATCGAGTACCTGCTTGATTTGAGCGACAATATTATCTGCGTACTCGTCATTGACAACACTGCCTTCGATTTGTCCGGGGGCGAAGTCTATTTCAGACCAGTCCGAAACCTGCTTGCCGTCGGTTAACATCAGGCGCATTCCGGTATCGGAGATGAATATTGTCATTATCTGTTTATTTGTATGTTTATTCATATTTTTAACCTTGATAGTTATATACTTCCATAAGTATTCTCGCTTGAGGAGTCAGATTATCGGTCTCATGTAAATCCATGAAGGCTGATTGAATAACACCGGTATCGAGAGCCAGATTCAGGTCGGAAATAAAGTCGACGAGATTAGCTTTCGCTCCCTGAACCGTCGCGTTGATAACCGTGACGCTGCACGGGACTCCTTCAAGTGTTTCCTGTCCTGCAGTCGGTGCACTCAACTGGACAACCTGTACCCCGTTGGCTGCCGCAACATTGAAAACCAGCTCTGTTGCCGGCACGTTATCGATATCGAGTGACATCATATCCTTAAGTCCGTCAGCCTCGGAAGTAACTTGAACCAATCGCACTTCATATTCTTTTTTCTCACTCTCCATCGAGGCAGGATGAAGAGCTTCCAGATTCGTCCGGGTCGCTGCCAGTTCACTGGTTAAAGTATCCCGTTCATCGAGTTGACGGAAAAGCACAAAACCCATCATGACGACCACGAACAGGTATACCCCGGCGCCGGCATACTTCAGTATTTTCTTGTTTATTTTCAAAAGAATCCTCCTGGACTACCTGTATTCTTTACTTAAAAACCTTGCCCGTACATGGACGTCATTGCGGACATGAGAACCATGGCAATGCCGCCGACGACACCTCCGATTACGATTGTCATCGTCGGCTGAATCAGACCGATCATTGATTTCATTTTTTCCTCGCCTTCGGTTTCAAAACTGTTGGCAACGGCAATGAGCGTTTTATCGAGGCTGCCCGTTTCCTCCCCGACTTTTACCATCTGAACCATCATCGGTAAAAACAGCTTGTTCTGGGACATCGGCCCCGAAATCCCTTCACCTCGCACCATCCCCGAATGAACGTTGAGCAATCCTTCGGTAATGACCTTGTTTCCGCTGCTTTTTGCCGCCAGCAGTATGATTTCCGGCAGCGGTAAGCCTGAATTGAACAGGAGCGACATGCTTCTGCAAAAACGTGAAAGTTCGCTGAGCAGCCGGACTCTTCCCATCAGCGGCAGTTTGAGGAGGAATTTGTCGAGGTTATATCTGCCTTTTGGTGTTTTTATGTAAAAATAAACGACAGCCACCAGGGCAAGTATTCCCACCATCAGCATCAGGCCGTTTTCTTTGGCTTTCTCACCGGCATCGATCAGTAATTGAACCACCGCCGGCAGTTCCTGTCCGAGGGAAACGTACATCTTGCTGAAAGACGGTAAAACGAAAACCACCATGAGAATCACCACCACCACCGCGATGCCGGCCGTGATTCCGGGCATCATCAGCGCCCCTTTCGTTTGCTTGGCTGTTTTTATTTCCCTCTCCATGTAGTCGGCCACCTGACGGAGGACCGTCTCCAGGTCACCGCTCTGTTCACCGACACTGATAAGCTTGCAGTACACATCCGGAAATATCTTGGGGTGTTTTTCCAGCGATTCCGAAAGCTGGTTTCCACCCCGCACGCTCGAGACCACTTCATCGAGTATCTTCTGCAAAGCTTTATTGGATACCTGCTGCTGAAGAAGCTCGAGCGAAGCAGCGATATCGGTCCCTGATTCGAGAAGCAGGGCAAGCTGCCGGTAAAAAAGAATCACTTCATTCGGCTTCACCGAGTAGAGCAGAGACGCCATTGAATCCATGGTAAAGAACGGGGTATATTGTTTCAGACTGATTGCTTTATACCCGGCATAATCGAGCAACTCATTGGCTCCCTGGTCGTTTTCGGCCGTAAGTTTACCCTTAACGACCTCTCCGTTCGTGTTGTAGGCAACATATTGATATAACATGTACTCTCCGTTATATTTCAGGCTGTTCGTGGTTTTTTAATGAATTTTTCTAGTCCGAAGTATAGGCATTGCGCAGCACTTCGGCAGGATTGGTGATATTGTCTTTCACCTTCAGCATGCCGTCTTTAATGAGAGGAATCATCCCTTCATTAACAGCGCACTCTCTGATTTTCGCCGCGTTCGCATTTTCGAGAATCATCGACCGTATATCATCGCTTATCTTCATTATTTCGTAGAACCCGATTCTTCCCTGGTAGCCGGTTTCGGAACAGGACTTGCAGCCTTTTCCAATGAGAAATTCTTTCCTCTCTTCTCCCGTCTCCCGTGAATAGGCATGCTGTTCAACCATCGAAACTTCTGTCATTTCAGCGCAGGCCGAACATACCCGCCTCCCCATTCTCTGAGCAACCACACCGATGAGCGCTGAAGCAATGAGGAACGGTTCGACCCCGAGATCGAGCAGACGGGAAATAACCCCGACGGCATCATTGGCATGGATGGAGGAAAGAACAAGGTGCCCGGTAAGCGCGGACTGGACGGCGATATTCGCCGTTTCTGCATCACGTATCTCACCGACCAGAATCACATCCGGGTCAAGACGGAGAATCGACCGTAACCCCGCCGCAAAGGTCAGACCGGAACGGGCATTGACCTGGATTTGATTGATGTTCTTGAAACGGTACTCGACAGGGTCTTCGATTGTCAGAATATTCCGGCCTTTTCTGTCCAGACTGTTGAGCGAGGCGTACAGACTCGTCGTTTTCCCTGCTCCGGTCGGTCCTGTTACGAGTATCATTCCGTACGGTACGCGTAACATCTCCTCGTATCGTTGCAGGCTTTCCGGCAGAAAACCCAGTTGGGGAAGCGTCATGACCGCTTTCGACTTGTCGAGCAGCCTCAACGCCGCCATCTCGCCGTGAACGATGGGAATCGTCCCCACGCGTATATCGATTGACGGTCTGTCCTTCGGCTTGACCGAAAGCTGTCCGTCCTGAGGCCGGTGATGGTCTGCAATATTCATTTTTGCGAGAATCTTGATACGTGATATCAGAGGTACCGCCGTCTGCAGCGGCAGCGTATGCCGCTCGTGGAGGGTACCATCTATCCGGTACCGGATTCGAACGCTGTCTTCTTCCGGCTGTATGTGAATGTCGG
>CAYSQK010000155.1:2295-4950 GCA_964433075.1 uncultured Dehalococcoidales bacterium | reverse complement strand
GCATACGCGATGGAATCTCGTGACTGGAGTTCAGACGTGTGCTCTTCGATCTTGACCGAAGAGTATGTCGATTTAAGCGCCAGCCTCGAAAACCTAAATCTTACCCGGGCAAAATTGATTGAAATTTACGATAAAGCCGAAACGGTCGAGGACATCCTCGAAGTCCAGAGAGAACTGACCCGTATCGAAGGCGAAATCAAGACGACCGAAGCCCGTATGGAATACCTTGAGAAAACGTCATCGACCTCCATTATCTACGTCCAGCTTGAACAGTCGACCATGTACTTCGAATTTTATTCAAACCGGCGGTCAGGCGTCAAAGCCGGTGAAAAAATTGAATTCACCGTCACTGAAATTTCCGGCGGATTCGCTCCCTACACCTACCTCTGGGATTTCGGCGATGACGAAACCAGTACCGAAATGAACCCTGTCCACTCGTATAAGACTGAAGGGTATTACACTGTGACCTTGACCGTCACCGATGACAACGGCAACGTCGAAGATAATGCCCGGGAAAACTACATCTACGTGAAACCCGGCTGGAACGCCGGCACCGTCGCATCGAATGCCTGGAGCGGCCTTGCCACCTTCGGAAGAGGTCTCCTCAACGCCCTCATCTGGGTAGGCATTTTCAGCCCCGTCTGGCTCATCATCGGCGGCTTCATCATCTGGAGAATTCGCCGCCGAAAAGCGAATAAGTAACACGTACTATACCGGCAAACACGAAAGACTCCCGGGGAATCCCCCTCCCCCGGGAGTCTTTTATCATCTTCTGTATATTCTGAAATCCTTCGGCTAATCGAATCCCTGAGGCGTTGCCTTGAGCGTTCCAAGACACCCGATTGCCAGAAGGATTGCCAGCAGCAGCCAGAATACCGGTGTCATCGCCGCCGGAAGATTTGCCAGTTCGGGTATTACCTCCGCAGCAACGATTATCCCCATTATCCCACTCAGGCCTGAAAGGCTCCCGAGAATCCACGCGATAATAGCCATGTGTACCTCCGTTATCAAATATTTGCTTTATTTTAATCCTAACCTGCTCTATAATCAACGGAAAGTATGGGCAACGAACAGGATGTGGATAAATCTATGGACAACCTTGAAATACAAATCGGCCGCCTTCTCCGGACAAAGCACTTGACGCTCGGGACAGTGGAATCAGCCACCGGAGGGTTGATTGCTCACCGCATCACCGATGTCCCCGGCAGCTCGGACTATTTTCAGGGCTCGGTTGTCTCCTACAGCAACGAAATTAAGATGAACGTCGTCGGCGTCAGAAAAGAAACAATCGCTTCCTTCGGCGCGGTCAGCCCTCAGACCGCCGAAGAAATGGCCGCCGGCGGCAGGAAGCTTCTCAGTGTCGATATCTGCGTCGCTGATACCGGCATCGCCGGTCCGGGCGGCGACGTCCCCGGCAAACCGGTCGGTCTCTTCTATATCGGTCTCTCTCACGGAACAACGACCGTCAGCCGAAAACACAATTTTCCTCATGACCGTGAAGGGAATAAACAGGCAGCCGCCGAAACCGCCCTGCACATGGTCAAAGACTACCTTGAATCGCTGCCGTAGCGGTTTCCGCCGCTCAGCGGTAGGCAAAGAGGGGTCAAATCTGCTATACTATTCGGGTCTGAGATTATCAGGAAGGTGAATGAAAAAATGGAATTAACAGTCGATACCCGTACGATAACCGGGAAAAAAGTAAAAACCCTGCGCCGTCAGGGAATCACCCCGGTTCATATCTTCGGCCACGGCATTGAACCGATGGCTGCCCAGTGTGATACCGCTGAATTGAAAAAAATCTTGGCGAAAGCCGGAACAACTCATATCATCAGCCTCAAGCTGGGTAAAGAAAAGAAAGCTAGAAACGTCATGGTTCGTGAGGTTCAGAAAGCGCCCGTGAACGGCGAACTCGTCCATGTCGATTTATATCAGATTAGAATGGAAGAGAAACTGAAGGTCGAAGTGCCGCTCGTCCTCGTCGGTGAAGCGCCGGCTTTGAAACTGAAAGAGAACTTCCTCGCTCATGAACTCAATAAAGTCGAGGTCGAATGTCTGCCGGATGCCATTCCGGAATCGATTGAAATCGATATCAGCGGGCTGGAAGAAGCTGAACAGGGTATCCATGTTGGCGATATCAAACTGGAGAGCGGTGTTACCGTGCTTACTAACCCGGATGTCCTTATCGCCAGAATCAGCCAGCGGCATGTCGAAGCTGAGGAGACTGAAGAAGCTCCTGTGGCTGAAGAAACAGAAACCCCGAAAGACGAAGCTTCCGGGGACTGATTTCCTCACACACTATAACTGAATACAAGAGGCAGGGTTACTGCTCGTTACAATACTGTTGTGCAAACACGGCGGCGGTTGCGCCGTCGCCGGCAGCAGTTATCGCCTGTCTGGCAGAGTTAAGTCTGATGTCCCCTGCAGCAAAAATGCCGGGGACATTTGTTTCCATCTTCTCGTTGGTGACAACATGCCCGACCGGGTCAAGCGCCACCACCCCTTTCAGATAACCGGTATCTGGCTTGAACCCGACCGAAACAAAGACACCCTCCACCTCGAGGGTGCTTTTTTTGCCGGTTTTAACGTTATTCAGCGTCATGCTCCTGACGAAAACATCTCCCTTGATTTCGTCCACCGTCGAATCCCACACAATCT
>CAYSQK010000155.1:0-2285 GCA_964433075.1 uncultured Dehalococcoidales bacterium | reverse complement strand
AATCTCGATTTTCGGTTCGGCAAACGCCCTGTCCTGAAGAATCTTCGTCGCCCGTAACTGGTCGCGGCGGTGGATGACGTAGACCTTCGAAGCAAACTCCACCATGTGGAGCGCTTCGGTTATGGCTGAGTCGCTTCCCCCGACAATCGCTATCTTCTTGTCTTTGAACAGCGGCGCATCGCAGGTCGCGCAGTAAGAAACGCCTTTACCCATATACTCTTTTTCCCCCGCCGCCCCGAGTTTGTTCCTCTCGGAACCTCCGGCGAGAATCACCGCTTGCGCCGTATATTCACCCTCACTGGTTGTCACTGTTTTTTCGCTGCCGCCCGAAACGACGCCCGTTACTTCGGCAGTCACCGTCTCCAGCCCGAATTTCGTCGCCTGCTGATACATCAGCTTCCCGAGTTCATACCCGTCGATACTGTCGGGGAAACCGGGGAAATTTTCTATCCAGCTCGTGTTATTTATCTGCCCGCCGGTCAGGCCTTTCTCGATACATATGGTTTTCAGCCCTGCCCGCGCCGTGTACATGCCGGCCGTTAACCCCGCCGGACCTCCGCCGATTACTACGATATCGTATCTGTTATTGTCAGCCATTGCTACGCTCCCATCTCCATTTCCACTTCTATGGCGTCCATCATCTGGCGGATATCGAAGTTACCTGATATCCGTACCTGCCCGTTGATGACGAGCAGCGGAACTACCACATTCTGTTTCTTAATCGAATCCATCCACTTGTCGATATCCCTGTCCGTATCATCACCCGTCATATCCATGTACGTTAACTGTACATTTGTGCCGTACTTCCCCGTTATCTGCTTTCTCGCCAGGTCCAGCATCTGAAGCGATGACCAGTCGGTACCGCATGACATGTCGCAGTCCTGTTTCTGCAGTGGGTCGTCGATGATTGTTACCTGAACAGGATTGCTACGCAATCGCCGACTCCAGGTTTTTCTTGATTTCAGCCTTCGGTCTCGCGCCGACCATATTGCTGACCGGTTCGCCGTTCTTGAAAATAATCAGTGACGGGATACTCATCACGCCGTAATTGGCCGCCACTTTCTGGTTGGCATCGACATCGACTTTCACGAATTCAACCTTGCCGTCGAATTCCTCGGCAAGCTCATCGATAATCGGAGCCACCATCATGCACGGCTTGCACCAGGTCGCCCAGAAATCGACCAGTACCGGTTTATCGGCTTTCAATACCGCCGCTTCGAAACTGTTGACATCCACTTCTTTCGCTTTACTCATTGACACTCTCCTCACTATTTTGTCCGTTCATTCGTTCTGCAGTTCGCTTCGCCAGGCCGATGGCATTCATGATTGCCTTCGCCCGGCTTCTTCCGTGCGAAATTATAATAGTACCGTTCACCCCCAGCAGGCACGAACCGCCGATTTCCGCAAAATCAAGTTTTTTCTGCCAGGAATCAACACCCACATTTCTGATAACCCGTGAAGGCATGCTGTAGGCTTTCGAAAAAACCTGTCCCGCCTGCCCCAGCGAATCCAGCCACGTTGCCGTCACCCCTTCGAGCGTCTTGAGGACGATGTTACCGGTAAACCCATCCGTTACGATAACGTTGGCTTTCCCGCTGACAATATCGTGCCCCTCGACATTCCCGATGAAGTTGAGCGGCGTTTCCTTGAGAAGCTGGTACGTCTCCTGGGTAAGACGGTTCCCCTTTTTTTCCTCTTCTCCGTTGTTAAGGAGACCGACCGTCGGTGATGCAATATCGAAAATCGCCTTGATGTAGTCCGAGCCCAGGTGGGCGAACTGCACCAGGTGGTTCGGGCGGCAGTCTGCATTTGCTCCGGCATCGATGAGGACAACCGGGGTCGTCGCGTTCAGGCTCAACAGACTTCCCACAGCCGGTCTTTCTATCCCTTCCATTTTACCAAGATTTAACAGAGCTGAAAACAATACCGCCCCGGTGTTGCCCGCCGAAACGAAGGCGTCTGCCTGCCCCGTCTTCACCAGGTTCGTCCCGATGACAATCGAGGATTCCGGTTTATTGCGGATTCCCTCTACCGGCGACTCATGGTAGGTTATCGTTTGCGGCGCATCGATTATCTGTATGCCCAGCTTATGTGTATGACGGCCTGCCAGGACGTATAAAATTTCTTTTTTACCGACCAGCGCTATCTGAACATCGAACTGCCGGGCGGCTTTGATTGCCCCTTTTACTATCTCGTGGGGAGCGTAATCCCCGCCTGAGGCATCAACGGCTATTATCATAGATCGGAAGAGCACACGTCTGAACTCCAGTCACCGCTCATTATCT
>CAYSQK010000154.1:492-4959 GCA_964433075.1 uncultured Dehalococcoidales bacterium | reverse complement strand
ACACCCTATCCTACACTCTTTCCCTACACGACGCTCTTCCGATCTCCAGCCTGGCGGCTTCTATTTTCGTGACCATACCGCCGGTGCCGAGGGTTCCGGCGGTGCCTTTGACCATTTTTTCGATACCCGAATCGATTTTGGCGACTTCCGAAATGAGGCGGGCATCAGGGTCATGGTGGGGGTCGGCGGTATAGAGGCCGTCGATATCACTCAGGATAAGAAGAAGGTCGGCATCGACCAGATTGGCGACCATGGCCGAGAGGTTATCGTTATCCCCGAATTTTGCTTCGCGAATCTCATCGATAGCGACGACATCATTTTCATTGACGATGCAGATTATCCTCATTTCCATCAGGGCGAGGAGGGTATTACGGGTATTCAGGTAGCCGGAGCGGTTGTTGAGGACTTTTTTCGTGAGGAGCGCCTGGGCGACGGTGATGCCGTGCTTCGCAAAGAGCATGTCGTAGGTATTCATGAGCTGGCTTTGCCCGACGGAGGCGAGCACCTGTTTGAAGGGCAGCCCTTTCCGCCCGCGGACGCTGCCGAGCTTGTGGCGGCCGGCGGCGATGGCCCCGGAGGATACGACCAGGACTTCCATGCCGGCTTCGTGCAATTTTGCCATCTGGTCGACAAGCCCGGCCATGGTGACCGGGTCAAGATGATTCGTGCCTCCGGTCAGGAGGCTCGTGCCGAGTTTGATGACCAGCCTTTTACAGGCGGCGGTGTTTTGTGATTTTTCGTTCATTCGGTATCTCAGGTATCACCATTATAACAAGCCCTGTAATCTCTCACAATATATGATACACTAATAAAAAGGGCCCGTTCACCGGAACGAGCCCTTAAAGGCGTTATTTAAGGGCGGTAATTTGAACCTGACCGGGTTACTTTCACTTGCGGAGACCATGCCGGAAATCAGCGGTATGGTCAAGGAAACGGAGACGAAGGGAACTTCGACGGCAGCCTTGATGGATGCTGCGAAACCGTTCGTCATTGCGGCGCTTCACCGGCGTTTCCGCGTGCCGTTCGTCATTGTCACTTCCCACACGGAAAACAGCCGGAAACTGTACGAGCTTTTGAGCGCCTGGGAAGAGGGCGCGGATATCATGATTTTCCCGGACCCGGACACGCTGCCGTACGACCGGATTTCAACCGACCTGGCGGCAGAGAACGAGGTGGTGCAGATACTGACGAAGCTGACGGAGGCGAAGGGCGGGCAGGGGGAAGACAATCCGGCGCCGCCAATCATCATCGCTTCCGCTACCGCACTGACCCGAAGGCTGCCGTCACCGGAGCAGTTCGAGCGGTGTGTTATTCCGATAACGAAGGGGATGGAAACCGAGCCGTTCAAGCTTATCAGCCGTTTGCAGGAAATGGGGTACCGATTGCGAGAGTACGTCGATTCTCCCGGGACGATACGGCACCGCGGCGGCATCATCGACGTTTTTCCGCCGACCGGTGACATGCCGGCACGAATCGAGTTTTTCGGGAACACGGTTGAAAGCATCCGGGTATTCGATTCTTCGACCCAGCGTTCGGTGGGGGAGGTGGATTTTCTGAAAATCGGGCCGGCCTCGCTACTGCTCGAACCGTTCGTGGGCGGACGGGAAACGGTTGAGCCGGTGCTGAAAAGCCTCAACCTTTCGCTGCTCAACCCGGATGCGAAGTACCGGTACGCCCAGGAAATCGGGATGATCCTCGAAAAGGAAATGCCGGATACCCTCGATTTTTACGCCCCGCTTTTCAATCGGCACAGTCTGTTCGACTACGTTCCGGACACGTCCGTCATCGTCCTCGACGAGCCGGGGAATATCCGGGCGATGCTCGACGATTACACGGAAAAAGCCGAAACGCTGCGTTCCGAGAAAACGGCCGCCGAGGAGCTGCCGGGGAATTATCCGATTCTCCGGTACACCTGGGACGCCTTCGAGCCGAGGCTGGCAGAACGGAAAACGCTGCGCTTTACCTCATTCGGGGCGCCGGAGGATGAGAAGGTCTTCGAACCGGCGTTTGCCCCCAACGCGAGTTACGCGGGGCAGGTACCGATGTTCGTCGAAAAGACGAGAGAGATGCTGAAGGAAGGGAAGCGGGTCATCATCATCAGCCACCAGTCAGAGCGGCTTTCGGAGCTGCTCGGCGAGGAGGATATCACGGCGCCGCCGGTTTTCGATGTGCAGGCGCTGCCCCGGACGGGCACGCTGACGCTGGTGCAGGGGCTGCTCGACGGGGGCTGGACCGCCGGCAGTGAGACGGTGGTGCTGACGGATAAGGAAATATTCGGCTTCATCAAGCAGCGGCGGCTGTTCAGGAAGCGGCCGGTACCGCACCAGCGGGTGTTCACGGAGATGAATCCCGGCGATTACGTGGTGCACATCGAGCACGGCATCGGGAGATTTGCGGGCGTGACCAGAATGAAATCCGAATCCGGCACCGGTGAAAAGGAATTCATGGTCATCGAGTACGCTTCCGGCGACCGGCTGTACGTGCCGGCCGAGCAGATTGACCGGGTGGGGCGGTACGTGGGCTCGGGGGAGACGGACCCGGTGCTGAGCCGGCTCGGTACGCAGGAATGGTCCCGCACGAAGAGAAAGGTCAAAGACGCGGTTGAGGAAATCGCCCAGGACCTGGTAAGCCTCTACGCGAGCCGGGAAGTGGTGCAGGGCCACGCTTTTTCACCGGATACGGTCTGGCAGCAGGAAGTGGAGGCGGCATTTCCGTACGTGGAGACGCCCGACCAGATTACGGTGCAGCGTCAAATCAAGGAAGACATGGAGAAAGCCAAGCCGATGGACCGGCTTGTCTGCGGGGATGTGGGGTACGGGAAGACCGAGGTGGCCATCAGGGCGGCGTTCAAGGCGGTGATGGACGGGAAGCAGGTGGCGGTGCTGGTGCCGACGACGGTGCTTGCCGAGCAGCATTACACGACCTTCAGCGAGCGGCTGAAGGCATTTCCGGTCAAGGTGGAGGTGCTGAGCCGTTTCCGTTCGGAGGCAGAGCAGAGGAGAATTGTCCGGAACCTCGGGGAGGGGAATGTGGATATCTGCATCGGGACGCACCGGATCATTCAGAAGGATATCCGGTTCAAGAACCTCGGCCTGCTGATTATCGATGAGGAGCAGCGTTTCGGGGTTTCTCACAAGGAATATTTGAAGCAGAAGCGGCGGGAAATCGATGTCCTTACCCTCAGCGCCACGCCTATTCCCCGGACGCTCCACATGTCGCTGGTGGGCGTTCGCGACATGAGCGTCATGGAGACGCCGCCGGAAGAGCGACTGCCGGTCAGGACGTATGTATCCGAGTTCAATGAGCACCTCGTTCGGGAGGCTATCCTGAGGGAAATCGAACGGGACGGGCAGGTCTTCTTCGTTCATAACCGGGTGCGGAGCATCGGCCTGATAACGGCCCAGCTTCAGGAAATGGTGCCGGAAGCCCGTTTCACCATCGGTCACGGCCAGATGGGAGAAGGGGAGCTCGAGAAGGTGATGGGGCATTTTTCCCGGAGAGAATACGACGTTCTCGTCTGCACGAGCATCATCCAGTCGGGAATCGACATGTCCAACGTCAACACGCTGATTGTCAACCGGGCTGACAAGTTCGGGCTGACTCAGCTTCACCAGCTCCGCGGACGGGTGGGACGGGGCAGCGAGACGGCGTACGCCTACTTTCTCTATGACAAGGGGCAGCGGCTGACGCCGATTGCCGAGACGCGTTTGAGGACCATTGTCGAAGCGTCCGAGCTTGGGGCGGGGTTTTCGATTGCCATGAAGGACCTGGAAATCCGGGGCGCCGGAACGCTGCTGGGCATGAAACAGAGCGGCCACATCTCGGCGGTTGGGTTCAACCTGTACACCCAGCTGCTTGCCCAGGCGGTCGAAGAGGAGAAAGCGCGGCAGTCAGGGGTCGACGAGAGCGACATTATTTCTTCGAGGCTGCCGCCGCCGACAATCGATTTACCCCTGCCGTCCTACATACCGCCGGCGTATATACCGGATTTACTGACGCGGCTCGACCTGTACCAGAAACTGGCTGACCTGGACAAACCGGAAGACATCGGACCGGTTGCGGAGGAGTTCAAAGACCGGTTCGGGCCGATGCCGGCCGAGCTTGAAAACCTGCTTTTCGCCGTCAGGCTGCGGACGCTCGCCTTCGGTACCGGCATCGGGGCGATAACGATGGAACGGGGGGATATCATCGTAACCCCTTTCGAGGGTCTGAGTTTCGAGCGGGATATCCTGGCGAACCTCGACGTTGAGTGCGTCGACCCCGGGCGTTTTCAGATACGCATTCAAATGCGGCGGCTGGGACGGCTGTGGAAACGGACGCTCGAAGAGGTTATCAGGAAGCTGAAGGAACAGTCTCCCGTCTCATAATTTCCACGAGTCGAGGTTTTCCCGGGCAAGGCGGTCGATATGCCCCAGCAGTTTTTTCGGGTCGACCCTGAGCGGCCTGATGACCGTTATCTTCCGTTTA
>CAYSQK010000154.1:0-482 GCA_964433075.1 uncultured Dehalococcoidales bacterium | reverse complement strand
AGCCACCAGGTGATACCGATAAGTCCGGCCGCCATTATACCGAGCACGGTGAAGTAGCCCCATTTCCAGGACAGTTCCGGCATGAATTCAAAGTTCATGCCGTAGATGCCGGCCAGCAGAGAGAGAGGCAGGAAAATGGCGGTTACAATCGATAACAACTTCATGGTTTCGTTCTGACGGTTAGCGACGGACGACATGTAGGTGGAGAGGGCATTATCGGCCCGTTCACGAATGCCCTGGTTGAGGTCTTCGATACGGACGAGGTGGTCGTATACATCGCGGAAGTAAATCCGGGACTTGTCGGTGATAATGGGGTATTCACCCCGGCTCAGACGGTTAAATATTTCCCGCTGGGGGGTCATAACCCGGCGAAGCTGCATTGTCGAACGTTTCAGCCTGAGGACAGCTTCGAGCGTCGATTTCTGAGGATTCTGGATGGCTTCTTCTTCGGTATCGTCGGCGACATCGCTCATGGCATCGAT
>CAYSQK010000153.1:0-5010 GCA_964433075.1 uncultured Dehalococcoidales bacterium | reverse complement strand
GAACCGCTGTAGTAGAATTCCTGCAACCTGGCTTTTTCTGCGGGGTCCGTGTAAACATCGAACCGGTGATCTTCGTGAAGGCAGTGCTCTGCCGTTCCTCTCTGACCGGTTCCGACTTTACAATATTCACCGATTTTCTTTCGGGTTTCGGGATCTTTGACGACAACGAAGTGCCAGGGTTGTTCATTTTCACCGCTCGGTGCCCACCGCGCGGCTTCGAGAATTTTATCCACCATCTCATCCGGTATCGGTTCATCCGTATACTTACGGATACTCTGACGGCTTGAGATGATATCCAGAATATCAGCCATTGTTTCCTCCGATTTTATTATTACTCATTGACGATTAGAGCATATCGAACACGTGGGCTGCCGATTTTCCCATAACCCACTCTAATTCCTCTTTGGTGAACTTAACTTCTGTTTTCGGTTCTTTGATTGCTTTCACCCATTCAGCTTCGGGAGTTAACACATTAGGATTGGGGAAACCGCTGCCGAACATAATCTTCTCAGGACCGACGGCGTCAATCGCATCCCGCAGCCAGTTATAGAATTTTTCCGGTTGCAGATGGTAGAACCCCTGGTACTCTGAAAAGTCCATGTAGACGTTCGGTACGATACAGGCTTCAATAGCTTCTCTCCGGTATATTCGTGTACCGGCGTGCCCGATGACGACTTTGAGCTCAGGATACATGAGGCCGACGTTGGCGATTCTGAACGGATGGCAATAGTCCCAGTGAGCGATTTCCTTCCCGGAATGAATAATCACCGGTACTTTCCATTCGACACATTTTTCATAGATGGGGAAACAAACCGGATCATCCGGGCGGAAACCTGAAGCCGGCATGAAGTAGAACCCCTTCATTCCCCAGTCTTCGACGGCTTCCTTGGCTCTGTCGAGCGCGTCTCCCCGGGTAGGATTGAGAGCGTATACCGGGGTGAAACGGCCCTTATGCTTTTTCGCTGCGTCAGCATGAGCTTTGTTCTGGTCTCTGACAGGAACGTTCGGGGCTCCGGTGACGGACTCCCAGTCCACAGGGAAGATAACGGCCTTGTCGACGCCGGCTTTGTCCATCAACTCAATGACGCCGTCGCCTTCGGGGTCAACCACTGACGGTTTCATGGCTGTTAACATAGCCTTGAAGTCATCGATGGTCTTTTTGGTTTTATGTACCCGGTTATACTCGGTAACGTACATCTGCCAAACGAATCGCAGGTACTTACCTCGTACCCATCCAGCGCCGCTGAGGTGCATGTGAGCATCGATAACGCCTGTGTAGTTAGCTGCTTGTTCCTTATCCATAATTTCTCCTTTTTTATAAAATTGCACAATAAAACCGGACGTGTCATTTTTCGGGATGATTAGAATCCGGTAGTATAAATAAGTATATTGCGACCGGTTTACAATGTCAAACTCCGTGCCTGTTAAAAAGCTACTCCTATTATATGTATATATTAATGCATATTAATCAAAATTTGCTGTACTTTATCTCTAGGTGTTTTCATTGAAATAAAAGATGTTAATAACGGTATTATCGATATTTGGTAAAGTTGACAGAAAGCAGGGCATGTGTCAGAATTAACTGCTGGAAGCTACTTCAGTTTCTCCAGTTTTTTGCGTGTCAAAATCCCCACGAGTCACACTCGCTGGGATAGCAATTGCAAAAAAGGTACAGCATAAGGAGGTTGCATTATGCCTTTTGAATTGACTCCGGCAGAGGAAATGGCAAGAAAAATTGTCCGAGAGTATTGTGAAAAATACATCATTCCTCGCCGAAAAGAACTCATGACCAATGATCAGGAAATGTGGGATGAAGAAGCAAGGCGTCAGACGAGAGCCGGGCTCCATCTTCACATCATTCCAAAAGAGGAAGGTGGTACGGGGATAGGGTACGTCGCAAGCTGTATTACTATCGAAGAACTTTGTGCTGCCTGGCCGGATATTTCGCTGGCGATTTACGGTGAATTTGCTTACTATTTCGCCAAGGCTACCGGCGGCGTCGTCTATGAAAAATTCATGCCCGGTATCCTGAAGGGCGATATCCTGGCAACCCCGGCGGTTACCGAACCAAGCGGCGGGTCCGATATGCTCGGTCTCCAGTCAACGGCGAAAAAAGTTGACGGCGGCTGGGTTATCAACGGCAGAAAGGTCTTCCAGAGTGAAGGTCATTATGCAGATTTCATCATGGCGCTTGTCAAGACAGGCGACCCGAATGACCCGAAGACCCCCGGCACCCGTTCATTATCAGCTTTTATCATTGAAAAAGGATTCGATGGTTTCAAAATCGGCCGACTCGAAAATACCCTCGGCCGAAAAGGAGACTTAACCGAATTCGTTTTCGATAATGTGTTCGTTCCCGACAGCCATGTCGTCGGCGGTGAAGCCGGTATCGGCAGGGGAATTCCTCCGGTATTCAGCGCCGTAGCTGATATCGGGCGCCTTACTATCTGCGGTATGCTGAACGGTATTTCAGCCGGCGCCTATCGTACGGCGATGATGTATGCCAAGGAACGACACCTCTACGGACGGCCGATTTCCGATTTACAGATGATTCAAAGACGGTTGTCCAAGATGTTCACTGATCTCGAAGCCGCCCGCATTATGGTATACCGCACCGCATGGTTGAGAACAAAAGGAATCAGGTGCGATGCCGAAATGTCAGCTGCCAAGAATTTCGCCGAACAGGCAGCAATACGGATTGCCGAACATTGCGTCAAGATTCACGGTGCCTACGGAACACTCGAAGATTACATGCCTCACCACTACTACAAGCATGTACCGCTGCGGTTCTCGGCCGGCGGCACGGAAGAATCTCTGGATATAATGATTGCGAATGCGATTATTAAGAATGAAGCTAATCCCGACCTCAGCCGGGCTGCATCAGAAACCACCGGCTGGTGGGGACGCCTGGAATGGTAGAAACAGGATTAATAAAAGACGAGGAGTAAATAATAAATGAAACCATTGAATATAGTAGTCTGTGTTAAGCCTGTTCCCGATTCGCGTTACTGGGACAGACTCAGCCTGGACCCGAAAACAAAACTGCTTCAGCGTGCAGGTATTCCCATCATCATGAACCCGCTCGATAAGAATGCCGTCGAAGAAGCACTAAAGATAAAAGAAAAATGCGGCGGAAAAGTTACCGTTATCAGCATGGGACCGGACAGTACCTTCGATGTTCTTGCCTGGGCATATGCCATGGGTGTCGATGATGCCGTTCTACTTTCCGACAGGGCTTTCGCCGGTGCTGATACTCTGGCAACAGCCTACGTTATTGCCGCCGGTATCAAGAAAATCGGCGCAGTCGATATGGTCATACTCGGTAACGAGAGTCTGGACGGCAGTACCGCACAGGTCGGCCCTCAGGTCGCTGAATTCCTCGGTATGCCTCATTTGACCAACGTTGAAAAAGCCGATTTCGTCAACGACGACACGCTTCATGTCACCTGCAAGATTGAAGGCGGCAACATCGTTGTCGAAGCAAAACTGCCGGTAACACTGGCGGTCAGTTCTGAAATTAATGATCCGAGAATCCCTCCGGCTCACGGCGCTCTCTGGGCGACCGAGAAACACGGGACGAAATATACGGTTAATGACCTCGATGTCGACAAAAACAAAATAGGTCTGACCGGTTCACCTTCCTACGTCCCCGAAGTATCGAATATCGATACACAGCGTAAGGGTGAAGTTATCAAGGGCGACCCGGCCGAAATAGCCCGCCAGTTGGTAGAAAAACTGAAAGCCGACGGGGTGCTTTAGGAGGATATGATGACAGATACATATAAAGGAATATGGGTGTTCGCAGAGCAGAGAAACGGTAAGTTGCTTGATTCCGGTCCGGAACTGCTGGGTGAAGCCCGAAAGATAGCTGACAAACGCGGACAAGAACTGGCTGCAGTCGTCATGGGAAGCAACATCGCCGGCCTGGCTGATGAACTGGCCGCCTACGGAGCCGATAAGGTTTACGTTGCCGATGCTCCCATTCTCAAGGATTACCTCTGCGAAGCCTATGCACCGGTACTCGAACAGATGATTAACCAGTATAAACCGGAAGTTCTGGTTGTCGGCGGCAGTAATATCGGCATGGACCTGGCTCCGAGAGTTGCCGCCAAGGTTAACACCGGCGTTGCCGCTCACGCGGTCGGACTCGATGTCGATGACAACGGCTGCATGAAAGCCTTCGTTCCGTCATTCGGCGGGAGCATTATGGCTTCGATTACCTGCGCAGTCCGCAGACCTCAGATGGCAACTATCCCGCCTGGTTTCCTGAAGAAACCGGAGAAGAAAGCGGGTAAAAAAGCCGAAGTAATAAACGTTGAAGTCAAAGTCGACGCGGCCAAACTTCGAACCAAGGTTATCGAAGTAAAGACCGCTGAATCGACTGTAAAGTCGCTTGAATCCGCTACAACCGTCGTTGCCGGCGGTTACGGAATCGGCAGTAAAGAAAACTGGAAAAAGCTCGAAGAACTGGCTGACGTTCTCGGTGCCGGTGTCGGCGCGACTCGTCCTGCCTGTGATGAAGGATGGGCTGTCCAGGATCAAAATATGATCGGTCAAAGCGGAAAAACTGTCCACCCCGAGTTATACATCGGTGTCGGTGTTTCCGGTGTCATACACCATTTGATTGGTATTCAGGATTCGAAGAAAATCGTTGCTATCAATCGCGATGCCAATGCTCCGATTATGAAAGCGGCTGATTATGCAATCGTTGCCGATTACAAAGAAGTTTTACCGGCGCTTATTGCCGAATTTAAAAAAGTGAAAGCGAGCTAAAAGCCCGCTCACGATGAAAAGCAAAGAGGGAGTCCTATCGGGACTCCCTCTCCTTTTGTACGATACAATCGATTATTTCTCAAGAAGTTCTATCAGAACGCCGTTCATTGATTTCGGATGAATGAAGGCCACTTTCCCTTCGATGCCCTGTCTGGGTACCTTGTCAATCAGTCTGATACCCTTGGATTCGAGGTCGGCAAGTGTTTTGGTGATGTCGTCCACCTCGACACAGAGGTG
>CAYSQK010000152.1:0-5023 GCA_964433075.1 uncultured Dehalococcoidales bacterium | reverse complement strand
TACCAGAATAGGTTTCGACCATTTCCAGCGTCGATTGAGAAAATCATCGGTACTGATGAATGCTGTGGCTACTCTGGGCGGATTTCTGCCGTCATAGGCGGTATAAAACATGTATATTTTGTCACCGATAATCGTCAGTCTCGGGTCTTCGCATCCCGAGTTGCCGCCGGGTGTCAGTTTTTGTTCAAAACCTTCCCTTGGCGTATACACCGGTTCCGGCTCCCGATAATCGATATGAACGCCGTCGGTACTCGTCGCATATCCGAAGGTCGACGTATTATCCTCTGACATCGCCCGGTAGAGGATGTGCACTTTCCCATCGAGAGAAACTGCCGCCGGGTTGAACACCGCCCTGCTCTCCCACGCATGGTCCTTTATCGCCGTGAGGATAGGGTTTTCACTTGCTCGTTTCAGTTTCAGGATAGGTACCTTATTGAGCATGACCCCCAGCAGCGCAGGGAGACGCACCGATGCCGTACAGCAAGTTGTATCGGCCGCGCCGTAGTAAATATGGAGACGGTTCCCTTTTATCAATGCTCCGGATGGAAAAACGACATTCGGTACCAGGCCTATTGTCTCGTAGTATTCTTCGGGAATGAAAAGAGGCGATTCCGTCCGGCTGAGAACCATGAACGGATTATCCGCATCGAGCAGCGCAGCTTCTACACCGAAGAGCCGCTCCTGTGTCGTTGAAAAGTAATTGATGATATAGGAATACACCAGCAGCCATCCGTCCTTCGTTTTTATGGGAGGAGCGCCGATTTCTATGTGGTCCTCAGGGTCCCGCTGGAGCGGCAGAGCATATTCTTCATGATTCCGGTACCAGGCCGACCAGTACTGCTCCGACCACATTTCTTCCGGCTGGTTGAACGTTGCCATACAGATTTTTGCCGGCGGCTTGTCGGTATGAACGGTCAGGATAGCGTGGATTTTTCCGTTTATCCTCTGGGGAAACAGCGCCATCGCCTTGGCATTGAACGGGGTGACGAGGTGCCTTTCTTTAATTTTTCTGAGATCTTTCGATACCGCTACCCCCACCCTGATACCGTCGGCGGACGGCGGCCATGTAGACAACGCTGTGTAAAAAATGTAGTATCGGCGGTTGAACCGGGTAACCCGCGGGTCTTCACACCCGAAACGCTCCCAGGAAAATTCAGGGGCAATGAACCGCCGCCTGTTGGTAAAATGGAGCCCGTCATCACTCCGGGCTATGCCGATGCTTGAAACAGGCAGGGTCGTTCCGGCAAGCACGCTGTAATACGGCAGTGACAGGGCACGGTACAGGAGAGAAATCCCGTCCTTGTTCCTCGACGGGCATCCGTTGAACACCGCCCTTGATTCCCATAAATGGTTACTCTTTGGCTTTAATATCGGGTTGTCTTCGTATCGTTTGATTAACATCCTTTCCTCCTCTTCGGGAGATTCTCCACCCAGCTTTTTTCAGTACCTGTACCTGCGTGCTGACCGGTTTCTCACGGACGAGAGTATCCGTTATCTCATCGAGCCGGCATTCGGCAGCACAAACGTAACTATCCGAGGCTCCGTAATAAACCAGCAGCCGGCCGTCCCGAACGACCGCCCCCGTAAGGTACACCACCCCCGGTTTGAAACCGCTCTTCTCGTAAACCGCCTGCGGCTCCAGTACCGGAAACGGGGAACGGGCGATAACCTTCTCCGGATTTTGCAGGTCGAGCAGCATCGCTCCGACCTTGTACTGCCCGTAATCATGACCGTTCATGGCATGGTAAAAGAGGAGCCAACCTTTTTCGGTCTTTACCGGCGGGGCTCCGGCTCCCCGCACCACCGTATCCCATGAAGAATTCCTTTGGACCGAAAACGTGCTGTCGTAACTGTTGAGATAGTCACCCGGCTTGACATCAAAACTCTCGTGATAACTTATCATTACCCGGGGATTGAGACTGTGCAGAACGGCATACTTCCCGCCTATCTTCTCCGGAAAAATGACCCAGTTCTTGTGAATCTGACCCGGCGGCGAGATAATGGCCGGCTGCTTCCATCTCCAGTCTTTCCGGAGAAAATCATCGACTGCTATCGAAGTGATAGCCATCCGTATCCCATCATCGCAGGCAGTGTACGTCATGTAGAGAATATCGTCATCACCGACTCTGACCAGTCTCGGATCCTCCGCTCCGCCGAAGCCGCCGCCGGAAGAGCAGGCAGCCGGGAAAGGATGGGACGAAGTGACCGGGTGCCGGTACACCGGATTCGTCAGCCGTTCAGTCACAGTGCAGCCGTCTTCAGACGATGCATACCCGAAACGGGAAATCCTGTCGTCACCGATTGCCCGGTATATGAGGTGAACCCTGTTCTCCAGAAGGATAGCAGCCGGATTGAATGTCTGGTAATTATCCCAGGGTTGACCGTCATCCGGCCTGATAATGGGATTACCGGCGAATCTCGCGAATCGAGAGGGCGTCTTTTCCATCGTACCTCCTCAGTCAGGATGTTCGAGGATGGTAACGGGGTATGATACTCATAGACGATTCAGTTGCGGATGTCTTCCATTATAAACGTTTATACACAATGACACAACCCCGCCGGTCAGTACCCTCCCGGCGGCCGCCGGAACCCCGCTTTTCAGCATCTTCTTTCCTCTTATACCACCCTTGTATTCCATTACCGGGAGTCATCATTGAACAGCGAGGACAAATTAAAAACAGCCGGTCATAAGACCGGCTGTTTCTGATGTCGGTTGTGCCGAAAATACTTAAATCTTCACCGGTTTGCAGATGATTTCACGCACCCTCGTCTGGAACAGGCGGTGGCTGTTGGCCGGTTTCAGGATAACTGCCGTATCTGCACCGCCGCCGGTGCCGCCAATCGATATGATATCGGTATCGCACCGCACCAGGCCGGCATCGGCTGCCATGCAGGCAATCTCGACCACAACCTTCGTTCCCTGCCCGAACATGCGAAGCGTATTGGCGACGATATCACCGATAACATACGCCGTCGGCGCCGCCTGAATCGCCATCTGGTTCATTGAACGGGTGATACCGCCGAACGCGTGCGCCGCCGTCACAATCGGTATATTTTTCTCTTTGATTATTTTCAGGTTTTCATCCTTGAAAAGCCACTGGTCGGCCTCTCGCGAGCCGTAGCAGTGACTGACAATGATTAGGTTCTTCCCTTCGAACGCCTTCGAGGCTTCGACCGCCGTCCAGCCGGTGGTTGTCGCAACGACGTAGGTATTGATTCCCAGTTCGTTTCCCCGCTCCAGCGCCAGTTCGAAGGTCTTCGCCGTATTCTCTCTCGTCAATGCTTCGAAATAATTGATTTTCTTTTCCATCTTCACTCCCCCGCTGTTTTGATACCGGAATTATGGCACAAAAACTGGTGTCGCAGCAAAATAGAAGATACTCAATTCCCCTCCGCCGGGATCATTAGCGTATCTCTTTGACCGGGATGACCCGAAACGTGACTATCGATGTCAAAATTGTAACCCGAATAGGCCTTAATGCGTGAAATTACGCCTGTTAGAATGAAAATTGGTACAGGAGGGAAGAGAAATGAATCCAATACATATTGCTGTCATAATTATCGCTTCAATCGCATCATCGATTGCGCTGCTCGGCGTATGGCTGTCAAAAAAGAGAAAGGAACTCGGCATCGTTCGGAAAACCGATTATCGGGTTTTCTTCACCACCGGGGCGGTATTGATGCTGCTGGGAGCCGTCGGTATTACGTATATGTTTTTCAGTGATATACCGTACATCGCCGTATTCCCGCTTCTCTTAATCGGCACTATATACATCACAATAGGCCTCAACAACAAAGAAATGTGGGTAAACAGCAAATAAAAACGAGGGGGCTTACACCCCCTCGAATTTTTCGTCATCCGTATCAGTCGATTTCCCGGACCGTGCCTGAATCAAAATCGATTTCCAGATACGAAACCCCCGGTTCCCAGTCTTTCGTGGCGTAGACTCGTTCACCCTTCGGAGAAAACAGGTAGCCGCCGCCGGGGAAGTCTTCATCGGTTGTTCTACCTGCCTGGGTAGCGACCGCTATCCAGATACCGTACTTCTTCGCATAACCGGATAAATGCTTTCGGCATTCGCCTTCCCACCACCGGTACCCGGCTTCCCAGTCGCGCCTCGCCTGCTCCCCGTATAACCCGGGCGCTGCCAGTTCGAATACTATCTTCGCTCCCAAACGGGCACATTCGGAAAATATCCTTTCCATGCTGATATCGGAACAGACCGCCATCCCGAACGTCAGGCCGTCGTGTTCGAAAACGTTCACCTCGTCACCCGCTGATGCAAATTCGGCATCTTCCTCGATAATGTTCATTTTCCGATAGAATCCAAGGCACTTCCCGTCCCGGGCAACGAGATGGGTTATGTACGGTTTTTCAGACTGATTTCGTTCGATTATCCCGGCCAGCGCCGTCAGGTTTTTCCCTTCGGTCATCTTCACGAATTGTGCGGCTTCCGGCCCGTCTCGGGACAGCACCGCCTCGGGAAATTTTCCCCGGTCGCTGTAACCGGACAGGCTGGCTTCCGGAAACCCGACGACATCAACGCCCCGCTTTTCCGCTTCATCGATATATCGGGCTGTCTCTATGAGATTCTGCTCAACAGCTCCTTTTTCCGAAAACATCTGAACGAGGGCTATTCTAAATTTCTTCATGGTTACGTCAATGGGACATTTTGGAATATCTCCTGTATCGCACCTCGGAAGACTCCGTTAATCCTTCTTCTCGTCCTTTTTTTCTTTCGGCTTGCCGTACTCGCGGGTCAGCGATATCTCGAGGAACATGATTGGCTTCGTCACCTTCCGGACATCGATTGGGCAGTGCACCAGATTGGCAGGAATAGTAACGACTCCCGCCTGTGTCAGCAGGTGTTTTTCTTTTTCTTCTCCGAGGGTGATTTCTACCTCACAGCCAAGGTCGCGAATATCCTCAGGATTGCCGCCGAAGAAAAACAGCATCTCCACAAAGTCATGGGAATGGGGTTCTTTAAAGCAAATCGGCTTGGTGATGCAGTGGTAGCCGATA
>CAYSQK010000151.1:0-5059 GCA_964433075.1 uncultured Dehalococcoidales bacterium | reverse complement strand
AGGGTGTAACGTTGATGAGGCTGGATGACAAAGACAAGGTGGTAGCGGTCACCTGCTTCGACGCGAACTAGACAGAGATTTACTGATTTTTTCGATACAGGCGCCTGCGGTCTTTTCAAGTCCGCAGGCGTTGCAGTTTTCAGTACGGCAGTCGCGGGTGGTCTTTTCTTCCTGCGAATGGGCAAACTCTCTCTTTAAAAACTCGCTGCTGACGCCGGTATGTATGTGCGACCACGGCAGAATTTCATCGAGGGAACGTTCTCTCCGCGCGTAAAATGCGGGGTCGAGTCCGGACTCTTCGAAGGCTTTCATCCAGGCATCGTAGTTATAGTACTCGCTCCATGAATCAAACCGGCAGCCGGCTTTCCATGCCCGATAAATGACTTCGCCAAGACGGCGGTCGCCGCGTGAAAAAACAGCTTCAAGAAGGCTCGATTTCATGTCTGACCAGGATAGTTTTATCCCCCGCCGCCGCAAGCTGTTCCTCATGATTTCCTGTTTCTGGGCGATTGTTTCGGCACTGTCCTGCGATGCCCATTGAAAGGGAGTGTGAGGTTTCGGAATAAAGGTGGATACCGTAATCCGAATCTGCGGCGGCCGACTGCCGGTTTTTCTGCCGGTATCGAAAACCTTTTCGGCCAGCCGACCGATTGCTTCGATGTCTTCCGGCGTCTCTCCGGGAAGCCCAATCATGAAGTAGAGCTTCAAGCCTGTCCAGCCGTGGCTGAAAGCTTCCGCGGCTGTGCTGAGAAGCTGTTCTTCGGTAACATTCTTGTTGATAATTCGGCGCATCCGCTCGCTTCCCGCCTCGGGAGCGAAAGTCAGGCCGGTTTTTTTCTGTGAGGAAATCGAATCGAGCAGATTAACCGAAAAGCTGTCGATGAAAAGACTGGGGAGCGAAATTGACAAACGCTTATGTGTTTTGACAAGGTCCGCCGCCAGTTTTTCGATACCTGAATAATCGCTCGTGCTGAGTGATACCAGGGATAATTCGTTGTAGCCGCAGTTGGCAATAATTTCTCCTGCAGCCTGAAAAACTTCTTCCGGCGGGCGTTCCCTTATCGGACGATATATCATCCCTGCCTGGCAGAACCGGCAGCCGTGGGTGCAGCCGCGCTGTATCTCGATTGCTCCCCGGTCATGCACCGTTTCGATGAATGGTACCACCGGACTCGTGACCGGCGGAGGCAGGGTATCGACGATGCGCCGGTCGATAACCGCTTTTGCTTCAGGAACGTTCGGAACAATCCCGGCCACCGTTCCGTCCGGGTTGTACGCGACGTCATAGAAAGAGGGGATGTATATCCCGGGAATACCGGCCGCTTTCCGTAAAAATTTTGCTTTCGAAATGCGTTTCCCCGCCTCTTTCATAACGGCGAGGCAGTCAATGAGTTCCGGCAGTACTTCTTCACCTTCGCCGATGACGAAGAGGTCAATGAACCGGGACATCGGTTCCGGGTTAACCGCGCAGCCCCCGCCGGCAATCACCAGCGGACAAGTGTCGTCCCGTTCTTCGGCAAGGACGGGAATTCCGGCAAGGTCAAGCATGTTAAGAACGTTGGTGTAGCAGAGCTCGTACCCGAGTGAGAAGCCGATGATATCGAAGTCCTTCACCGGACGGCGTGACTCAAGGCTGAAGAGCGGTATACCCTCCTGCCTCATCAGGTCTTCCATGTCCGGCCAGGGCGCGTATGTCCGTTCAGCCAGAGAGTCGTCCCGGCGGTTCAGGATATCGTAGAGAATCGGTACCGCCATGTTGGACATGCCGATTTCGTAGGTATCGGGAAAAATGAGAACGGTTTTAACAGGTGTCGGGTCCCACTCCTTGATGATGCTGTTCCATTCGCCGCCGGTATAGCGGGCAGGTTTCTTGACGCGGGGCAGTATTGAATCGAGATTCTGTATCAAAAGAAAAATTTCTCCTCGTTTTCATTATACCGGAAGGATGCTGAACAGGACAGTCTGAAGAATGGGCACCGGCTGTGTTAATCCAGTTCCGCAAGGTTGAACTGCATACCGTCTTTCGCGGCCAGAACCGGTATACCGGTTTTTTCAGTGAGAGCGGCAGCTATGGTTTGGGGATGCGCTTTCCACATTCCCATGCCGAAATGTGAAATAATGGCTGTTTTCGGTTTCAGGGTACGGATAATCAATTCGGCGTCCGGGACCGAAAGGTGATCAGTCGGCAGCAGCGGGTTGCCCGAAGGCGGCCTCGGTTCGGTAAAGACAACATTCAGTATCAGCAGGTCACCTCCATAATGGTGAAGGAGGCCTTCGAAGAAACGGGTATCCGCGATGTACGATATGGTGCGGGTACCGCTTTTCAATATCATTCCGTACGTTTCGACACCGTGGTGGTGTTTTACCGGAACGGTCAGCGAAACGTTTTCGATAGTATATGTTTTTCCTTCTTCGAATTTTTCGATACGGTTCAGGTATTGTTTCAGGTAGCCGAAAATAACCGGTTCGGTATCGATGGCATCGGTCGGAGCGAACAGCATGCCGTGCTGATTGTGCCCGCCTTTCGTCATCGCCTCGGTCATTATATTTACGTCTGCCGAGTGGTCGAGGTGCCGGTGGGAAACGATGATGGCGCTGAGTTTTTCAGCGTCGAATTTTTTCCTCGTCGAACGGACGATACAGCCGGGACCCGGGTCGATGAGAAGCTGGGTACCGCCGAGATTCATCCATAAGCCGCCGGAAGCAAGCTTCTGGCTGGTAATCATGAATCTTCCCGCGCCGGTGCCGAGGAAGGTAATGGTATCTTTGGGGGGTCTGGTTTCGTTCATGCCACTGTAAATATAGATGATATCAGCCGTTTTTTCAAGGAACCATTTACCTGTTGATGTTTTCATGATGCTAAATATATGATAGAAGGGAAACGGACTATATCAAGAAAGATGACAACCTGAATGGATATCAATCTACCCTATGCGTTGCTGCTGACCACCTTTGCCGGTCTTTCGACCGGTATCGGCAGTATTATCGCCTGGTTTATCAAAAAGCCTAACTATTCATGGCTTTCTGTGATGCTCGGTTTTTCAGCCGGGGTCATGGTGTATGTATCTTTTGCGGAACTTCTGAAAACAGCCGTCGAAGACATCGGTTTCGGTCTGGCGAATCTGACCTTTTTCGGCGGTATCCTGTTCATCGGCATCATCGATATGCTCGTACCGCACAACTATGAGGAGGAATATATCGGTGATTCGGCCTTCGTTAATACCCCTCATGAACAGAGAGGACTCACGGCGACAGGCACCGGCGTGAAAGGAAAGTCCACTCTGATGAGAGCGGGCCTCTTTACGGCGCTGGGAATAGCTATTCACAATTTTCCGGAAGGCCTCGTCACGTTTTCGAGTGCAGCTACCGGTAATGCGTCCCTTGGCCTTGCCATCGCCGTGGCGGTTGCCATCCACAACATTCCGGAGGGGATAGCGGTATCGATGCCCATATACTATGCCACCGGCAGCCGGAAAAAAGCCTTTCTCTATTCGTTTTCATCCGGCCTTGCCGAACCGGTCGGTGCTTTTATCGGGTTTCTCGTTCTGCGCCCTTTCCTCTCCGAATCGCTTCTCTCCGGCATGCTCGGGTTCGTTGCCGGAATCATGGTATATATCAGCCTCGATGAGTTGCTGCCGCTCGCTCACCAGTATGGCAAAGAGCATCAGGTCATCATAGGCACGGTGCTCGGGATGGCAGTTATGGCAGTCAGCCTGTATTTTCTTGTCTAACAGGCAGAAAAGGAGAAGAATGAAAGAATTTACGTTGAAAGAATTGAGTGAGTATGACGGCAGGTACGGCATAATATACGTTGCCTGCGAAGGTAATGTCTACGATGTCACGGACAGTCCTCAGTGGCGATACGGCTATCATCAGTCGATGCACCGTTCGGGCATGGATCTCACCGATGAAATGAAACGTGCTCCGCACGGCGTTGAGTTATTGAAAACATTTCCCATGATTGGCGTGCTTAAATCCCGGGATAAAGGAGGATAGTATGAGTAAGGTGGTTGACGTCGGTGCGGTCAACGATTTCAACGAGGGAACGATGAAGTCAGTCACGGTCGAAGGGGAGGACATTCTGCTGGCGAGGGTGGAAGACCGGTATTACGCGGTCGGTAACATTTGCCCGCATCTTCAGGCAAGGCTTTCGGAAGGGACACTGGAAGGATACATCGTCACCTGTCCGAGGCACGGCTCGCAGTTCGATGTCCGTACCGGAGAAAACATTCGCTGGCTGAAAGGTTCCGGGCTTGCGTCAAACCTGGCGAAGGTGGTTAAACCGCCCCGACCGCTGAAGAGCTATACCACGGAAATCAGGGGCGGAAGAATCACTATTATCGACTGACCTCAACCAGAAAAAACGGAAAAAGGGGGAGAAGTATGACATCGCAGATACATGTCATGGCAGGTGGTGAAGCCGGTCAGGGAGTACAGTCAGTTGGCTTTGTTCTGGCGAAATCGTTTGCCCGAGGAGGGTATCATGTTTTTGCCGACCAGGATTACGAGTCCCGGGTCAGGGGCGGTCATAATTTTTTCAGGGTTCGGGCTTCCGGCAGTGAAATTGCTGCTCCCGATGAAACCCTGGACATCCTTATTGCTCTCAATGAAGAAAGCATTACACTCCATCAAGAGGAGGTTACCAGGGACGGCGTCATTATTTACGATAGTAAAAAAGTACAGAGAACTGCCGGTTCGCGGATGTTCGGGATGCCGCTCGGCAGTCTGACCGATGAGAAAATTATGGAAAACACGGCTGCCCTCGGCGGGGCGTTCGGTCTGATGAAATATGACATCTCGATACTTGAAAAAGTCCTCACTGACCAGTTCGGTACCGGTGATACCGGCACGAAAAACGTTGCTGCTGCCCGTGCGGGATATGACTATGCAGAGAAGAACTATAAAGGATTGTTTACCTGCCGCCTTCCGAAAACCCGGAAGAATCAGCAGCGGATGCTGCTGAACGGCAACGAGGCGATTGCTCTCGGCGCTATGGCCGCCGGCTGTCAGTACGTTTCGTCCTACCCGATGACGCCTTCGACGACGATTTTCGAATTCA
>CAYSQK010000150.1:0-5143 GCA_964433075.1 uncultured Dehalococcoidales bacterium | reverse complement strand
CACCCTATCCTACACTCTTTCCCTACACGACGCTCTTCCGATCTCAATGCCGGGGCAGATGATTTTATCAGGAAACCATTCAGGCCGAATGAACTGCTGGCGCGGGTGAAAGCCAAGCTGCGCCGCCGGTAAGGCAGGCGCTCCTGTCATAATCCATTTCCGTCAACTGCACGTATGCCTGCGGCCCATTTTGTGCTATTCTGAATACAACAACATGACCTAAAGGGGTGGAATATGGAAAACAACAAGTATGGGGGAAAACGGTACGATATCCATGATGAAACGGCTATCGATACCGATATTCTCGAAGCGATACCGTTCGACTATCCTGAGTCGGCGACCGAGGTTGTCTACGAGACGGATGAATTTACCTGTGTCTGTCCGTGGACCGGACTGCCGGATTTCGGTACGCTGACCGTCAGCTACATGCCGGAAAACAGCCTGATTGAATTGAAATCGTTGAAATACTACCTGACGTCCTACCGGAACGTCGGCATCATCCAGGAACACGTAGTCAACCGGATACTGGACGACCTGGTTGCACTGGTTAACCCGGTGACGATGATGGTCGAGGCTGAGTACCGAGAACGCGGCGGTATCAGGACGGAAGCGTCGGCTGTGTACGAGAGAGAAGACCCGGATGATATGGATGACCTGGACGACCTGGATTAGTTTTCAACCGGATTTGGTGTATCAATACAGGAAACATGAACGAGGTGAATGATGATAGTAAAGAAATATCAGGACGCCGGACCTTCACAGGAAATGCCGGGTGTCGTTAAACGGGAAGTTATCAATAAACCGGATGACGGGGCGCCGAATTTCTGCATGCGGGTATTCGACCTCGACCCCGGTGCTGCCACGCCCTTTCACACCCATGCGTGGGAGCATGAAGTCTACATCCTCGAAGGAAACGGGGTGGCGGTCAGCGAGCAGAGCGAAACGCCCGTCAGCCGTGACAGCGTGATATTCGTGCCCGGCGAAGAAAAACACTGTTTCAGAAATACCGGTGACAAGAACCTCCGGTTTATCTGCGTCATACCGTACTAGACATAGGCGAAGCGTAACACGGAAAGAGAAGGACACTTGTCCTTCTCTTTTTTTGTGATACCTGCCCGGCTTCTTCGTATAAACAGGTGGAGGCACGAACATGGAAGAGATACTGGTCCACGGGTACGGACGAAAACAGACGGTTTCTATTCCTCTGCTGCCCTGGTTGACGGCGCCGCGGGGGCGGTTTCTTTCGGCACTCCTCGTTGTTGTATCTATATTGACGGTTATTTTTTTTCAGAATACAAACCAGGAACGCGTGCAAAACAGCATCCTTCGGCATAGAGAAATCTGGACAAGTCAGGCAGTATCGAGTTACGTATACCGGCTGGAGGCTGAAACCGGCGATGGTGTTTACGATGAAATAATCGCTGTCGAGAACGGCCGGACGACGCCGATAACACGTTATCTGCATGGAGGACGGTTATCGGAATACGATTCGGTTGAAGAATTATTCGATGCTGTAACAAAATTTGCATCGCTGCACAACGGCTATTTTCTCAAGGTTAATTACAATGATGAATACGGCTATCCCGAATATGTCTCATTCGGTGAAAACCTGATGATGAGCAGGCATTTCTTCAGAGTAACCGATTTCGGTGTCATCGACGAGCGTTAGTTTTCCGGGACAGGTGATACATAATGGATGAGCGGTATCCGGACGGCGTAAAAAACGCGAGGAATCAGCGGCTTCCCCTGTTACTGGTGCCGTATCTGAACGGCCCCCGGAACCGGAGTTTTTCGGCGGTCATTGTCCTGGCTGTTGCGGCGATATTTGCCGGTGTGCTGATAGCACAGGTGGTTTCGAAGTACCATCGGTTCGAAGACGACCTCGCCCGCTGCGAAGCATTATGGAACAGCCGAAATATCACAAATTATCAGTACACGTGCGAAATCAGTAACTGGTATGGACGGGCTGAATTTACCGTGCGGGTTGAGGACAATGTCCCGGTAACCGGGCGGTTCGAAGGGGATATTTCCGAAGTCCTGCCGGATGGTATCGACGGTTTCGATACCATCCCTGAATATTTCGATATTGTCCGAGAAAAACTGGCGGAAAAAGAAGAACTGAACAGGGGCAGCTTGAAACTGACTATCGACTTCGATGATGAATATGGATTTCCAACAAAAATCATGCTGGCGAAACCCTGGCCGTCAGCATTATCCCAGGGTTATTATTCGTACCGCATATCTGATTTTACCGTTCTCGAGTCTCCGGATGACCGGTATGCCCGGCTGGCCGGAGAACTGGATGTCAATGAAGCTCTTTGGCAAACCCTGGGGACGAACGATTATGAATTCACACTTGTTACCGGAACCGGTAATGCGTTCATCAGAAATAAAGTAACGGTGAAAGACGGGATTCCTTCCTTTGATTTCTCAGATACAGGCAGGGATATCGGTACCGTTCCCGATATGTTCGAACTCATCCGGACAGCGATACACAACAGGGAGGGAAGCGGTTTTATACAGCTTCGGATAGCGTACGATAAGACGACAGGCCATCCGGTTCACTTTTCGCTCAGGGATTCATACATGACAAGCGAACCTGCCGTCTATTCTTACAGTATTGTCGATCTTAAAAACCTTGAGTAGAGCGTCAGGCCAGCCTCATCCGGCATATCATCAGGGGAGGAATCGAACGTTTCTTCGTCCAGCTTAACGGATTGCCTTTCGGGGTATCAAGCTCTTTCGGCAACTGCGGCTCTTCGAGCCCGTCGAGGACGAACCCGTATTTGAAGCAGGTCCTGAAAATCATGTTGAGCGGGCGGTGGAAGTAATGCTGAGGCTCCGGCTGTCCGAGTATGCCTTCGCCGAGGTAGTGGTACGGTTCCGAATACTTCGTGACTTTTACGCCTGATACCTGGCTGAAAACTCCGTTCTTTTCACCCGACTCGGCGAAGAACTCGATTTCTCCCGAGTGGAATGACGGGTGGAGTATCGAAAAGACAAATCTCCCGCCGGATTTCAGCAGTTCGGGCAGGGCGGAAATCATCGGTTCTATCGATGCCATGTCCATCAATGCCATGGTGCAGACAGCCGCGTCGAACTCCTTTTTCCCAAGCGCCAGCAGGGCGTTCCGGTCGGTTGCATTGACAACCCGGTATTCGATTTTATCCGCGTTTTCGACGGTGCGTTTCCGGGCTCTTTCGAGAAAGACGGAAGAGTGGTCGACAGCCAGAATCGATACGCCGTGCGCGGCCATGCGCCGGGTGAAACGGCCGCCGCCGCAGGCAATATCGAGGACCCGTTCGCCGGGCTTCAAATCGAGGAGTATTTCGGAATACGGTTCGACGAGGTAGTCCTGGAACCCGTTACCTTCGCCTATTGTATCATCCCAGAATCCGGCTAGACGCTCCCAGACAGGGACGGTTTCATGGTTAAATTCAGGGAAATCAGGTGACATTTCATTCATCGTTTACAACTCCAGTTCAGTAATCGCTTCATCATCGTCCGAAGATTTCTGCCGGCTGCCCGGCAGTCCTTCCCGGACGGCTTCTCTGAGCGTTCCGGCGGTGATAATGCGGATGCCGTTTATTGCCGGTATGCCGGAAGAACCGCTCTTCGGCACGAGGCATTTTTTAAACCCGAGCCGGGCAGCTTCGTTGACCCGCCTGTCGAGCTGATTGACCGTTCTGAGCTCTCCGGACAGGCCGATTTCTCCGACGACCGCCATTTCGGGGTCGACCGGTACATCGCGGATGCTGGAGGCGATTGCCATGGCAATGCCGAGGTCGGCGGCCGGTTCGCCAATCCTGATACCGCCGGTGACGTTGACGATGACATCCTGGTTACCCAGTTTCAGGCCGATTCTCCGGGACAACACGGCGGTGACGATGAGGAGCCGGTTGAAGTCGATGCCGTTGGCGGTGCGGCGGGGCTGACCGAAACTGGTGGGGTTCGTCAGCGCCTGGATTTCCACCAGCAGCGGACGGCTGCCTTCGAGGACAGGAACGACTGTTGAGCCGATGGCTTCTCCGTACCGCTGGGAGAGGAATGCCCGCGACGGGTTATCGACTTCCGTCAGCCCGTGGCCTTTCATTTCGAAAATACCGATTTCATTAGTCGAGCCGAACCGGTTTTTCACGCAGCGGAGGAGCCGGTAGCTGCTGAACGATTCGCCTTCGAGGTAGAGAACGGCGTCGACGATGTGCTCGAGAACGCGCGGTCCGGCAATCGAACCGTCTTTGGTAACGTGACCGACGATGAAGACCGGGACGGCGCCTGCCTTGGCCCAGTTCATCAGCCGCATGGTGCATTCCCGCACCTGGGTAATACTGCCGGGAGCGGTTTCGACTTCCGGCAGGTAGACTGCCTGGATGGAGTCGATGATAACCAGGCTTGGCGAAAGGGATTCCACCTGCTCGAGGATAGCGGAAAGGTCGGTTTCGGAAAGCAGGAACAGGTTATCGCCTTTGATGCCGAGCCGCTGTGCCCTGAGCTTAATCTGGTGGCTCGTTTCTTCACCGGAGACGTAGACGACACGGCCGTGGTTCTGTGCCACCATGTCCGATATCTGGAGCAGCAGGGTGGATTTCCCGATGCCGGGGTCGCCGCCGGTCAGTATCAGTGAACCGGGGACGATACCTCCGCCGATGACGCGGTTGAATTCAGCCATCGGGAGCGGAAAGCGGTCAGCCGATTCTATGGCAACCCGTGATAATTCTTCAGGCTGGCGGGCCTTAGACGTTGTTCGGGATGATCTGACAGGAGCAGCGGCCACTTTCTGCTCGGCAAAGCTGTTCCATTCGTTGCATTCGGGGCACCTTCCCAGCCACTTGAACTCTTCGTGGCCGCACTGCTGGCAGACGAAGATGATTTTCTTCTGTTTATCGGTTTTTGCCATAGACAGACTTTACTGTATTTACGGGGTTTATGCAAGAAAAAGGCGGCGGTTCATGCTGAATCATCACCTAGACTTTCTTCTTTTTCCACCGGCCGGTGCGGAAATAAAACACGTTAATGAGCCCGCCGACAATGACGCTGGCGGACATGGCCCAGCGTATACCAAGAACGCCGAGGTCGGTGTATCTCGGCAGCAGCCAGGCAAGGAGGAGATCGGAAGAGCGTCGTGTAGGGAAAGAGTGTAGGA
>CAYSQK010000149.1:1228-5296 GCA_964433075.1 uncultured Dehalococcoidales bacterium | reverse complement strand
AGCTTAATTACTAGCCACACCCCTCCCGTGTCCGGAGCCCTGGGGGTAATCGGGCGTTGCGATTAGAACGGTCTGAAATGAAAAAGAGAGGTGCTTTTCGGCACCTCTCTTTTTGTTCCAAAAATTGTGTCTTTTAGCGTTTGTAGGCTGATTGTAACATGGTGATAATTTCTTCTTTGCTGGCTTTGCGGGGACAGAACGGATACGTGACATCGGTTGTTGCCATTTCAGCAATCGCCGGGAAGTCTGATTCCGCTATGTTGTTCTGTTTGAGGGTTTTCTGTCCGATGACTGCATAGAGGTCAAGCACCGCTTTGCTTATCATTGCGCCGGCTTCTTTTCCTGAGGTACTGCCGGTAACATTCAAACCCATTGCCACGGCAACCTTTTTGACTGCGTCGGGAACGGTTTCGGCAATGAATTCCATTGCTTCGGGAAGGATAATACCGCAGGCATTCCCGTGAGGCAGATGATACATCGAACCGAGCGTGTGACCGACTGAATGAGGAAGATGGGTCATCGAGTTATCGAAACCGAATCCGGCAATCATGGCTGCGAACGCCATCTGAGACCTCGCTTCGATGTCGTTCCCGTCTTTCACGGCCCTGGGAAGGTTTTCCACAATAATCGAAATGGCTCTTTCTCCGACAATTTCCGACATCGGATTCGCCACAACCGAGGTGACCGATTCGATGGCATGAATGAGCGCATCGAGACCGGTATCGGCAGTGATGACGGGAGGCATTCCTTTGGTGAGGGCGGGGTCGACAATGGCGAGGGTTGCCCTGACACCGGCGATACCGCCTTTTTTATGGGTTTCATCATCGGTCAGCACCGCTACCTGGGTAACTTCGCTTCCTGTCCCGGATGTTGTCGGAATTGTGATAAGGATAGACCCCGGTTTGCGGGCAGGTCCGTTCGGAGCGGTATATTGTTTGAGCGGAGAAGGGTTCTTGAGCAGAATACTGATTCCTTTGGCAGTATCCATCGAGCTTCCGCCTCCGATGGCAATCACCGAATCCGCTCCGGCTTTGCGCCCGACTGCGGCGCCTTCTTCGATGGTACTGAACGGCGGGTCAGCCTTTACGTTATCGAAGATGGAGACTTCCAGTCCGGCATCTTTTACCGACTTGATTATCGGGTCGGGTATTCCCGCCTTTTTGATTCCCTGGTCGAATACGAATAACGCTCTGGTTGCTCCGAGCATCTTCAACTGTTCGCCGGTTTTGAGCGACGTACCGACGCCGAAGAGTACCGGAACAGTGAAATTGATATTAAATTCCTTCATGGTTCAACCCCTTAGTCTAATTATTGCAGCTCCCGGTAAGTGAACGAACCTGGTTTATTTTTTTACCATCTTTTTGACGGCTGCTTTGGTCGCTTCTTTGTCGTAGCCGTACTTGGTGTGCTGTTCTTCCCCGCTGCCGAAGCCGGCGTATATCTGGGGAATGCCGAGTCGTTTGAAATTCTTCGGACAGACACCGCTGTCGACAAAAACATCCGCCATTGCGCTGGCCAGACCGCCGTCCATCAGGTGGTCTTCGAGGACGAGGATGTTATCGGTTTCTCCGGCTGTTTTCAGAATGAGTTCCTTATCGATTGGTTTGATGGAGTACATGTCGATAACCGCAACCCCGATTCCTTCTTTTTCAAGTTCACCGGCGGCTTCGAGTGCCTGGAATACCATTTCTCCGTGTGAGAAGATGGCGGCATCTTTGCCTTCGTGCGCTACGAGTCCCATGCCTATCTTGTATTCGATGGTGCCGGGTTCGTACAGGACGCGGTCCTGTTTACCCTGGGCGAGACGTATGTAGATAGGGTGAGGGTAATCCATGCTCAGGTACATGATATCCCGTATCATGTTCGGGTCGCCGATGGAGAGGACGGTCATATTGACCATCGACCGCATGATAGCGATGTCTTCCATGGCATTGTGTGTCGAACCGCCGCCGGAGGTAAGGCCGCCGCCGGTTCCGATGAGACGTACCGGTAAATCCTGGTAGGCAATATCGGTTCTGTTTTGCTCGCAGGCTCGCATCGTCATGAATGGTATCATACCGGCAACGAAAGGAATATTACCTTCAAGGGCAATACCTGCCGCAACACCGGCGCAGCACTGTTCGGCAATACCGACATCGACGAACCTGTCCGGAAAATCGTTCTTGAATTTAGTAATCCAACCGCCGGTATCGGCGGTCAATGCCCATACATTATTGTGTTTGCTACCGAGTTCGTGCAGCGTGTCTCCGACAACCGACCTGGCAGAAGCAAAGCTGCCGAAATTCATTGATATTCTCATTATGCTGCACTCCTTAGTTTTTTGTAGGCGGCATCGACTTCAGCTACCGCTTTGTCCATGTCTTCCTTGCTGAGAGCGCCGGCATGCCAGCCGATGTTTTTCTCCATGAACGAGACGCCCTTGCCTTTGACGGTTCTCGCCACGATTGCTGTCGGACGGTCGCTGTTCGACGGAGGCAGTTTATCGAGTGCCTCGACTATCTGGTTCATGTCATGCCCGTCAATTTCCATAACGTTCCAGTTGAATGCTTTCCACTTGTCTCCGTACGGGTCCATGTTGATAGCATCGCCGTTGAACGAAGTCATCATCTGGCTGTTCTTGTCGATGATGCCGACCAGATTGCCGAGTTTATGAGAGCTCGCCGCATTGGCCGCTTCCCAGACTGAACCTTCGCAGGTCTCGCCGTCGCCCATCATGCAGAACACGCGGTGCGATTCTTTTCTCTGGCGGGCAACGAAGGCCATGCCGGTGGCAACTGCCAGTCCGTGTCCGAGTGAACCCGTCGAACATTCGGCGCCTTTCAGGTATACCTTGCAGACGTGCATGCCGAATGAGCTATCGAGCTTCCCATAGGTTTTCACAATTTCTTCGTAATCGAAAAATCCCCTGAGGGCCATTGCGATGTACATGCATATCGCCCCGTGTCCTTTACTAAGGATAAAACGGTCTCTCTTCGGGTCCTGTATATCATTCGGGTTGACGTTGAGCCCGTGATGATACAGCCCGGCGAGAAGATCTGCCATTGACAGGTCTCCTCCGATGTGGACGACTCCTTCGTAGGTCCCGCAAAGATACAGCAACTTTTTGCGCATATCATACGCGATGTCCTGAAGGCGTCTTACTTCTTGTTGGTCAGCCATTCACAACCTCCTTCTTTACTTGAAAACCACGACTATATTATCAGATTGACTGAGAAAAAACTATTGTATTTCCGTGCTATGCTATCGCCACGCATCGATTGATGCGCTGCCGCTGTACCCGTACTCGGAGGCCTTCCACAGAGGGCTCGTTTCTCCGCCCGTAACGATGAGATTGATGTTCTCCGGTATGAAGAACGGGGCGAATAACGCGTCCTCCGGTAACGCTTTCCACGTGGCAAACGGTTCGACTCCTTTGACGGCTTCGGATGATACCAGCATGTCGATGTGGTCCGTCTTCCAGTAATCTCCCGCTTTCATTGTAATATTTTCTGAAAGGTGTTTGCAGTAATCGAGCTTTGTGGCGAATCCTTCGTTTTCTTTCAGATTGTACGCCACCAGCGGGTCCATGATGATGGTTGCCCGTGAACCGAGCGGCGGAATCGCCGCAAACTGGCGGCTCAATTCTTCGTGAAGCGGCCGGTTGGCCGCGCAGCCGATGCTGTTGACGATTGCCCATCCGCGGAACATGCTGACGACGCTTTCTTCCGCTTTGAATCCTTTCTCGACGTGGAACGGTTCCCAGGCGCTTCGCTCTTCGTTCTCGGCAATGCAGTTATTGTTATACAGTTCATTACACCCCTGCGAGCTCCAGAGCGTTCTTTTAACCCTGGCGTACCCCCAGCAGATACTCATCAGCGTCCAGGCCCGCCCGATGACCGAATTGGCCTGGTTGATGGGACTGAATGCTGCGATTCCCGAGTTCATCTTGATTTCATTCCGTATCGGCCCGTTGACGAGCAGCATGCTGCCGAAGGCTGTTGTCGAGGGCGCTATCGAAGACTGCTTCATCGATGCGATTGCCAGCAGGACTGGGAAGTATTCCGGTTTTGCTCCTGCCATGACAGCGGT
>CAYSQK010000149.1:0-1218 GCA_964433075.1 uncultured Dehalococcoidales bacterium | reverse complement strand
CTCTCTCGTAAAAGAGCTGGTGCAGTTCGTCCTCGGTGCCGGTAAGCGTCTTCTCGGCCGGTCTCGGTTCGTACGCCGCAGTTTCACGCTTCCCCGGTTTTTGAGGTTTCGTGAGAACCTCGATAATTTCATCGATGACCCGCCGCCCGGTTTCAGGATTATTCCCTTCGAGGAGTTTTTTGTACAGGGTGTCGGGTGAAGCCCCGATAGCCGGGTTCGGTATGTATATGACAGGGAGAGCAATAGCCCGCGGGTCAGACTTGGCTACCGCTTCCATGGTATGGGCTGAAATGGGAGCGCACGGTATACCGTAATTCTGCTCCAGATTGACGCCGCCTCCAGCAACTGCTGTCACGCAGCCCGGTCAGCCGGCGACCCCGATGACAACGCCGTCACCTTTTTCCTTGATTTCTTCCCAGAGTTCATTGTTATCGTCTGAAAAAACGTGCCCGGGCTTTTTTCTGGGAACGGTTTTCACGGAAGGCATATGTTCAGCGAACCAGCGCTGCACTTCCAGCATGAAGTTATACCCTCCGCCGAATCCAATGTCGACCAGATACAGCGTCTTGTTTTCGAGCGTATCGAGACGAGGTGCGAGGTTTACTGAAGACGGTTCGAACCGAAATGAACCGGCCGGGCCCGGAAATCCGGGAGGCGGTTCGTCAGGCGCCAGTTTCTGTCTGTCAGCTTCAGGAGTGAAAACGGTCAGTTTCATGGTGTTTGTCATTCGTATCCTCCGGTTATTAGAATCCTGATGAGCAGGCAGGGCAGGTATTGAATGCAGCCCTTGTGATTACCTGCAATTATATACCCGTGCCTTGTTTGTCACAACTTTTACAACCCTCTCCCGGCGGCTGTTTTTACCGAAGCCATTGACAATATTCATACGTATTTATATGATATCGCAAAGAAATACATCGTTATAATGAGGATGGAGAGCGATGAAAAAAATCAGATTAGGGTTTGTGCCGGCTCATCGGGAGCCGTTCGATGAAAACTGGGCGGAAGAAATGCGGAAACGGTGTCTGGATTCATTCGCCGGTATTGAAGGCGCGGAAATCGTCGTTCCTGATAAAAAGCTCACCAAAAACGGCTGCGTCCGCAATGACGAAGAAGCTGAAAAAACAATCGCCCTCTTCGCTGAAAAGGGGATAGACGGCCTTCTCATCGGTACCATGACGTTCGGTGATGAGGTTGCCGCTCTGTCAGTCGCGTCTG
>CAYSQK010000148.1:0-5320 GCA_964433075.1 uncultured Dehalococcoidales bacterium | reverse complement strand
GACGATTGACGGATTATCAGGTGAAATTCAAAGCGGGTGCCAGCCGACAGGCGGGCACCCGCTTAACGTTTACAGGCGAACCTTGAATTACACCGGTTTGAATTTCGGCAGGGTGAATTCAGGATTGACGTCTTCAAAGACAACTTCTACCGGCATGCCGATAGATACTTTTTCAGGGTCGCAGCCTATGACGTTCGAAATATAGCGGACGCCTTCATCCATTTCGATAATTGCCACGACATACGGCACCTCGGCTGCGAAGGCGGGCATGACGGCGCGGCGGACGATGACGAAGGTAAAGACTTTCCCTTTACCGCTGAGCTTGACCCATTCCGATTCATGTCCCAGGCAATTCGTACAATATTCGCTCGGCGGATAAAAGAATTTGCCGCATGACGTGCATTTCTGAACACGGAATTCGTGTTGTTTCATGTAATCCCAGAACGGTTTGTTCTCCGGGGTTATGGTTGGTAACGGTTTCTGTTTCGGATCTCTCATCATTGCGCTAACTCCTTAAAATCACCGTGCCGTGGGTCTGAAGAATTCCGCCGTTCCCACTGCACAGAATGTGTTTTAGACCTTTGACCTGTCTCTCGCCGCACTGTCCTCTCAGTTGCATGACGCCTTCGGTAAGAGGCGTGAACCCCATGTAATATACTTCCGAAAGGAGCCCGCCCGACGTATTGACAGGGAACTCTCCCCCCGGTCCGGTCCGGCCGTTCTTGAAGAACTCGTATCCGCCGCCTCTCTCGAAAAAGCCGTAGCTCTGCATGGTCACTTCGACCGTATAGGTGAAGCAGTCATAGATTTCACAGGCATCGATGTCTTTCACAGTGATTCCCGCCATCGCCATTGCCATTCGCCCTGATTCCTGAGCGCCTGTCGGGCCGGTCATGTGATGAGACTGTTCAATGTCCGGAGTATGGTGGTTCTGTCCGACGCCGGCAATGTAAACAGGCGGCTGTTTCAGCGCTTTCGCGCGTTCAGCGGTCGTTACGATATACGCCCGGCCGCCGTCGCTGACCAGACAGCAGTCGATGCGGCGGAAGGGTTCGGCAACCCAGGGTTCGTTGAAATAATCTTCCCTGGTCAACGGTTTATCATAGAAGTAAGCCCTCGGGTTGAGGTTTGCCCATTTCCGCTGGGACATGGCTATTTCTACCCATGTGTCCGGCCCGGTGCCGAATTCATGCATTGCCCTGCGGGCAGCCAGTCCGTATTCCATGTTGGCGCCGAATATGCCGTAGGCCGGTCCGGGGCCCATCGGCCCGCCGCCGCCAAGCATCATTCCCCGTGATTTGTCAGTGCAGCCGTACAGGCATAAGACGTAATTACATTGTCCCGTCGCTACCGCGTACATGGCGTGGGCGGTAATGCAGGGCGCCGTACCACCCATAACGTCTTCATTTGCCAGCAGCTTCAGATTATCGAGGCCGAGCTTGGCTGCTACCGAATAGGACTGCATTCCCATGGTCGGCTGGATTAACAGGCCATCGATATCATCCTTCTTCAACCCGGCGTCTTCGATGGCATTTTTCGCGGCTTCCTGAGCAAAACTGATGTTGCTTCTGCCGGGGACGGTACCCTGTTTTTCAGTGTATCCGACACCGACGATTGCCGTCTTGTCGCTGAAATCTTTCAAATTCATTCAAGTTCCTCCGTTCTTCATTTAGTACAAAGGGGTTATTCCCCTGTGTAATTCGGCTTTCTCTTTTCCACGAAAGCGGTCCTGCCTTCGGCAAAGTCTTTGGAAGACAGCACGCTTCTGCCGAGTTCGCCTTCCAGGTTAAGGCCGTCCATCAAATCCATATCGATACCCCTCAGCATGGCTTCCTTAACGGCCGCTACTGCCAGGGGTGCCGATTCGCAAATTTTTTCCGCCCGGGCTTTGACCGCCGCCATCAGGTTTGCCTGAGGAACGACTTCATGCACCAGGCCAATCTTCAGAGCTTCATCGGCTTTGACCCGGCGTCCCATAATCATCATCTCCGCTGCGAGTCCGAACGGAATCAGCCTCGGGAGCCGCTGTGAACCGCCCCATCCGGGGATTAAGCCCAGGGTTACCTCGGTCAGCCCGAGCTGGGCGTTTTCGGAAGCGACCCTGATATCACAGGCCAGGGCAATTTCCAGACCGCCGCCGAGGGCATACCCGTTAACGGCGGCAATCAGCGGTTTGTACAGCTTCAGCCCCTTGACCAGCGTTTCCTTGGGAATCGGTCGTGCTCCAGCACCGCCCTCTCCTCCGGCACTCCTCAGATTCAAACCGGTGCAGAAGGCTTTTTCCCCGGCGCCGGTAACGATGCCGACCCACAGGTTCTTGTCTTCACGGAATTCAATGAGTGCATCCGTCCATTCTGCAATCTGAGTCGGAGTCAGCGCGTTCATCACTTCCGGATTGTTGATGGTGAAGGTTGCGATATGACCTTCTTTTACATAGTCGATGGACATTGTACCTCTCCTTTTGTATTTTTTACACCAGACCGTTTTTCTCTATTTCACTATATATTCAGTAACCGGGCAATGTTCTCGCGGTGGTAATCCCCGTCACCGAACGAGACCTCGGATGATTTGGCTCTCTTGAAGTAGAGATGCATGTCATGGTCCCAGGTAAACCCGATACCGCCGTGTATCTGAACGCCGTTGAAGGCGGCGTTCCGGCAGGTATCACCGCACCATGATTTGGCCATCGAAACGGCCAGTTCCTTTTCGGGGGTGTCTTCGGCTATCGTCCAGGCTGCGTAATACATGATTGCCGTCGCTCCTTCGACTTCGAGCGCCATATTGGCCAGCTTATGCTGAATCGCCTGGAAACTGCCAATCGGCCGGCCGAAAGCGATTCTTTCTTTGGCGTAGTCAATCGTGGTATCCAGTACCCAACGGGCAGAGCCGGTCATCCAGGCAGCCTCGGCGACCGCAGCTTCCCCCATCATTTTCTGTACGACCGGCCAGCCTTCGTCAACTGTGCCGATGACGTTTTCTGCCGGAACGGTTACCCCCTCGAAAGCGACTTTACATAATTTCTCTCCGGTCATGGTCTCCAGCACGTCGGTGCTGATACCTTTCGATTTCGCATCGACCAGGAAAACGGTGATTCCTTTTTCTTTATCCGGGCTGTCAGACGTTCTGGCGACGCAGAGAAGACAGTCAGATACGTGAGCGTCCGGAACGAACAGCTTGGTGCCGTTGATGACCCAGCCGCTGCCCGATTTCTCCGCCTTCGCTTTTATTCCCGCGGCTTCGAGACTGCCGTTCTCTTCCATGCAGGCCAGCGTCATTATCAATGTACCGTCTATCATCTCCGGCAGCAGCCGCTTTTTCTGTTCTTCGGTGCCGGCGGCGAGGATGGTCCGCCCGGCGAGAACGACGGTGGGCATGAACGGTCCCGGCAGGAGAGCCCGGCCGCATTCTTCGAGCAGTACGGCTAAATCAAGAAACGTAAATCCGGAGCCTCCGTACTCTTCGGGGAATGAAATCCCGAGCCAGCCGAGGCCGGCCATCTTCTTCCACAATTCCGGAGAATACCCTTGCTTATTTTCCATCATTTCGCGCACCAGTGTTTTCGGGCATTCTTTTTCAAGGAAATCCCGGGCGGAAGTTTTCAGCATGATTTGTTCTTCATCGAGTTCGAAATTCATCGTACGTTCCTCCTCCCTTTCCTATACCCACCTGGGAAGTCCCAGGGTTCTCTGGGCAATGATATTTCTCTTGATTTCCGAGGTGCCGGTCATGATGGTGTCTCCCCGTGACGAGAGGAAGCTTCGCTGCCACCTGCCGTTTTCAACTGCGTATTTTGAGCCTTTCATCAGGCGGCTGTACGGCCCCTGGAGGGTCATGGCGAAATTCTGCATTCGCTGGCCGAGTTCCATGATAAGCAGGCTGCCGACGGCGCTTTCCGGCCCCGGCGTCATGCCCCGTAACTGCCGGGTCAGTGCCCGCAGTCCGATATATTTGGCAACATTCACCTCGATATAAAACTGAGCAATCTGCTGTCGTACCATGGGGTCGTTCGAGAGCGCTTCTTCATTCCGTTTCATCGTTTTCGCCAGGGCTATCAGATTATCGACCGTGTTCAACAGACCGATAGCCGTGCTTGAATTCGACCTTTCGAACTCAAGCGTTCCCATCGAGATATACCATCCCTTGTTTTTCTCTCCGACCATCAGGCTTTTATGAATCCGGACGTCGTCGAGGAAGGTTTCGCCGAAAAGCGCTTCGCCGTGCATCTCCCTTAACGGGCGGACGGTGACTCCCGGAGCGTGCATATCGAGCAGGAAGTAACTGATTCCCCGGTGTTTCGGTATGTCAGGGTTGAAATCAGTCCTGGCCAGCAGGATTGCCCAGTCGGCTCTCATGCCTCCGGTCGTCCATACCTTCTGACCGTTGACGACATAATAGTCGCCGTCTTCGACCGCTTTTGTCTGGATATTCGCCATATCCGAACCGGCTCCCGGCTCGGAAAATGCCTGGCACCAGGATTCTTCGCCGCTGAGGATTTTCGGCAGAAAACGCTTCTTCTGTTCCTCTGTTCCGGCGGCGATAATGGTCGGGCCTGCCCAGCCGACACCGAGACCGCCGGCACCGGTCGGAGCATGCCGTTTGGCCATCTCTTCGTTAAAGATAACCTGCTCCATGATGGTTGCGCCCCGGCCGCCGTATTCTTTCGGCCAGGCGATGCCGATGAACCCGGCATCGTACAGTTTCTTGTGCCATTCCATGCTGAATCGCTGGTTTTCCTCCGATTCAGGTTCGGGACCGGAACCGTCGTTTCTGACCCACCAGTCCGGCAGTTCCTTCATGTGTTCATCAAGCCAGTCATTGACCTCTTTTTTAAAAGCCAGTTCTTCTGGTGACAGAGAAAAATCCATGAAATGTCTCCTTTCAACGATTACGTACTGACCTTATAGCCTCACCCATTATCAGAGTAATATTGTAACACTTTAGGAGTTAACAATAAAAAAGTATACTTATCCCAGAACGCCGTCAATGACGAATCCGACCACTTCTTCATCCGAATAACCGAGTATTTCCTTGAGCACATATTCATTATGTTCGCCGAGTAGAGGCGAAGATTTCACTTCACAGGAAGCTTTTGACATCTTGAACGGCGATGATACCGACCTGAGTTTCCCGAGCCGCGGGTGTTCGACTTCCCGGAAAAGGTTGCGGTGCCGTGTCTGGAGGTCATGTTCAAGCTGGTCTTCGCCGTCTTCGACGACTCCGGCCGGCACGCCCCCGTTCTGCATCAGGTTCATCACCTCGAAAGCGAGGTACCCGGTGGTCCACGTCTCAACCAGCCTGTCCAGTTCCTCTTCGTTTTCTT
>CAYSQK010000147.1:0-5339 GCA_964433075.1 uncultured Dehalococcoidales bacterium | reverse complement strand
TACACCCTATCCTACACTCTTTCCCTACACGACGCTCTTCCGATCTCTTCTCCGGATTCGACGGAACGGAGGAATATTTCGAGTTCAAGTCTCGTGCCGTCTTTTCGCCGGTGAACGGCTTCGAAAACGGCGAAGCCCTGGGCATCCAGTTGATTCCCCACCCGGATGCGCCGCTCTTCGCTTATCGATAGCTCGATGTCTTCGATTTTCATTCCGAGCAGTTCTTCTCTCGTGTATCCGTGCTGACGGCAGTACATCTCATTGACGTAGGCGAATGAGCGGTCTCCTCTGAGCAGGCAGATACCGTCGCCGGCACTGTCGAGGAGTTGCGCTCTCAACGCCAGTTCTTCATCGGTCCGCTTTCGCTCGGTGATATCCCGCTCGATGCTCATCAGCAGATGATTGCCGTTCGACTCGATGATTTGTGAGCTTACTTCCAGTTCAATGGTCCGTCCGTCTTTCGTCAGGTGGGTTGAGTCGAAACGGGCGTACCCGTATTGTCTTAATTCATGGTCGAGCCAGTCGTATAGCCGCTGGTCCTCGGGGCTGTCCAGGTCGCGGATGGTCATTCCCGCAAGCTCTTCCTTGCTGTAACCGTGGATGCGGCAGTAGGCATTGTTGAAATAAATAAAATGTCCCTCTTCATTGATCAGACAGATGCCGTCATCGGCGCTGTCAAGAAGCTGCGCCCGTAATGCCAGTTCATTCTGGTAGTTCTTTATTTCGGTAATATCCCGCCCGACACTGACGATGCTGGCAATGCGCCCGTTTTCATCCCGAATCGGTGAATTGCTGCTCTGGAAGTACTTGACGTCGCCTGATGCGGTTTTCCCCTCCCACTCGTAGGTGACGTATTCTCCGTTGAGTGCCCGCCGGGTGGCATTTTCGTGCAGGTCGGCGTTAGCGTCTCCGAAAATTTCGCGGCCGGTTTTTCCGATGAAGTCTTCAGGTTTCATGCCCAGCCGGCTTACCCAGGCTCCGTATACTCCGGTATGGCGGAGGTTGGTATCCATGGTGAAGATGTTGTCTCCGATGGAATTGATTATCGCCTGAAAACGTTCTTCACTTTCATGGAGTTTTTTTTCAGCTTTGCTTGGCTGGGTGTGTTTCGATTCTGTCATCGTGGTATTCCTCCGGTTGGTTACCTTGATTCTAAACGAATGAACACGGCGATTCAAGGCGGAGGTCACCGGGTGAAGGAGAAGCAAAAAAACAGGAATCACGGTGCATCCAAGCCGTGATTCCTGTCTGGTTGTGTGTTGTTATCCGGCCGGATTCAGAATACGACCGGCGAACAGGATTGCTCCCGTCTCGATATCCCGTATAAAAAATATGAACGGATGGTCGGCGGTAAACTCGTACTGCTCGAGCGGCATTGCTGATTCTTTCATGACAACCGCCGTTGCTGCCGCGGCTTCGGTACCGGCTTCATTAACCGCTACGAATGCCTTGTGGATAACTTCGTCGATATAAAGGTCGGCCTTTCCGGTCATTCCTGAAAAATCGGCCGCCCCTGAGAAAGCAACCGGCATCCCCATCGCTGAAAGGGTTTCTTTCAGATTGAACTCTGAATCGAATTCAAAGGTCGGTATGGTTAATGCCACACTGTTTGTTGTCAGGCTGTCGATGATATCGGACACTGTTGTAAAATTGAGGCTCTCTTCGAAGGTGCCGAACGTGCCTTCATCCGGCAGCAGGATTACCATGGAAAGCTCCCTGCCGTCATAGAGGAGTTCGGCTGCCTTGTAACCGTCACCTTCGGCATAGCCGAATACTTCCGTCTGCCGCATCATCGGTACGGTTACCTGAGTTCCATCGAGTTGGGTGAACGCCCCGTTTGACGTGTAGTCTTTCTCGAACGGATATTGCCATGCGGCATTGAAATAGATAGCATTGGTCAACACCAGCCGTGTAGATGGGTCGATTACTCCCTGCGGTATCAGGTCTTTTATTCTTCCTTCTGTTTCATCGCTGACCCAGCCGTTAATGGTAAGGCGGGATATTTCCGTTTCTTGAGCGAAATCGAGTATCCGAAGACCTGCTCCGTAATTGACGGCCAGCGTATCGAGGAAGTCAGGCAGGAATGAGAACCCTTTTTGCCCCCAGAGTGCATTGGCAACACTGAGCCTGAAGCCTTTGTCATCGCTCCCTTGTGCACCCTCGCCTCGGCTTTCGAGTTTCAGGTCGAGGTGATTGAATGCCGGGTGAAGCGTGTCCTGAGGGAGCGTGAAATGGAGCGTGTCGGCCATCTGCTGTTCGGTCTCGCCGCGGGCGCCGGCATAGGTCATCCCGAGCGCTGCCGAAATACTGTAGGGCGAATAGAAAAAATTACCCTCTTTGCTTTTTAAATTTCGGTATAAATCAAAAGCAAACTCACCGTTGCCTTCGGACAGCATCGTGTTATCGTCCGGACTCGTCGCTGGAGCAGTCTCCCTCGGTTTGTCGGATTCGACGATTTCCGCTGATGCAGTCTTCGAACAGGCTGCTGTGGGTACAACGAGAAGCATCGCCAGAATGGTAAACAGTACTTTTTTCATATAGTCCTCCTGCGGTCGGTGGATGGTTCAATCCGTACTTACTATAACGAAAAAAACAATACGAAGATAGGTGGTGGAAAAAGGCATGCTCCGGTTATCCGGAGCATGCTTCATGATACAGTACGTTCCTCTTGTCTAGAAAGGGATTCTCTGCGGCCAGAGGTCATTCGCCTCTGTTTCCATCCCCAGTTCGATGAGCTTCTCTTTCTTGGGTTTGGTGGTGTGCATGTCCCACTTGAGTGCACCGAGCGCCCAGTAGTCCTGTTGGAGAATATCGATTTTTACATTCGCCAGCGGTCCTGTTCCCTGAGGCGGTTCACCGGTTACGCGGGGGTGGATAGGGATAGTTAAAGGATTGATGCCCTCACGAAGGTTGAAAAGATGGCGTATGACGCCGATTCTTTCACCGCATTTCAGGATTTCTTCCATTGAACGTTCGAGCCCGGTCGCTCCCGCCATGTATTCAGGTATCAGGTCTTTTGTCGGCCCTGAGAAACCGAACAGGCAGCAGCCGATGGCATTCACGATGTGGGTGCTGAACCCTGCCGGACCGAAGTCCTGGGTATGCCTGCCGGGCGTTGCTTCGATGTGATATCGCGCCCCCGCAGTCTCACCCCCCATCCCGAACAGTTTCGGGTCATGCATTCCGATTTCCTGACCGCCCATGTGAACGGCGTATTTTTCAGAACCTTTCCCGATTCTCTCGGCGGCTTTTTTCACCCCGTCAGCCAGAATATCGCCGAGTCCTTCACGTTTTGCCAGTTTCCAGGTCATCTCGACAATTGCCTTGTGGTTGCCCCAGGTGAGTTCGATTCCATCCGTATCTTTCTTTGTCAGTATGCCGTTTTCGTAACATTCGATGGCAAACGCGATTGCACAGCCGCCGGAAATCGTATCGATGCCGTAGGTATTGCAGATGTGGCTGCACATTTCAATGGATTCACGGTTATTGTTCAGGCACATGCCTCCGAAGGTTCCCTGTGTTTCGTATTCGGGACGCCGGTTTCCGGCCGGGTACGTATATTCGCCGGTTCCTTCTTTCAGCGAAGCCTGACAGGCAATCGGACAATGCCAGCAGCCGAACCGTTTATCGAGGTTCGATATCGATGCATCAGGCGTTATTTCCGAAACATCCGGCATGTCGACAACGCCGATACCACCCCAGTTTTTAATCGGGGTATCACCGCTGTGAGCGGAATTCGAGGTGATTGAGGTGGTCCCGTAGGTGTGGAACGTATCGACGAATGACATTCCCCCCGGACCCGGTGTCCGGATAGCGTCGATATGCTTTTTCCGTGCGGCATTCATTCGGTCTTTATCGGCCAGTTCGAGGCTTTTTTCATCACCGATTGCTACAATAGCCTTGAGTTTCTTCGACCCCATTACGGCGCCCATGCCGGAGCGTCCTGCCGCCGCCCCTCGTTCTGTCAGAATGCAGGCGATAAGAGATACCTTTTCTCCGAACGGCCCGATGAAGATAGCCTCTGATTTTTTTCCGTACTGTTCTTTGAGAATATCTTCGGTGTCATAGGCCTCTTTTCCCCAGAGGTCTGAGGCGTCCTTGAGTTCTGCCTTTCCGTTATCGACGACAAGATAAACGGGTTTCGGCGATATGCCGGTGAAAAAGACGGCGTCATAACCGGCGAATTTCAGAGCCGGTCCGAATTTTCCTCCGGAATTGGCGTCGCCCCAGCCGCCGGTCAAGGGTGACTTGGCAACTGCCACGTACCGCGCTCCGGTTGGCGTGGGGGTGCCGGTAAGCGGTCCGGTGACGATTCCCAGCATGTTATCCGGTCCGAGCGGGTCGACGCCTGCTTCCATCCGGTCGTACAGTATCCGAGCCCCCAGGCCGTACCCCCCGATGTAGTCTCGGTAGAGACTGTCATCAGGCTCTTCTTCCCGGATGTCACCGGTACTCAGGTTGACGAAGAGTAACTTTCCTGTGTATCCTTTCAGCATTATTTTTGACCTCCTCCTTTATTATAAAACCAATCCTGTTTTATCTGACTGGTTTGACTCGTCTGACCTGTCCCATCTGTCCTGTCAAGACAATTCGGGGAATATACTACTGACTACCAGTTACTCCCTGCTCCCGTTTCCCCCGTACTTCTTCTTCACGAAATCGAGTCCTGATTCTGGGTAAAGCGCTGCCGTCAGAATGTCGCCGGTGTCACTCGAGTAGTCCTTTACCGACTCCCTGGCTTTTTCCATTTCCGGTTCGAGGGTATCGGCCGGGCGGCAGTCTATTACTGTCCTGTCGCCTCTGCCGAATCGTAGCACTGTTTCCCTGATTTCAGGGTCGATTGCCGCCGGAGGTCGGCCGTACATGCCCCGGCAGTAGTCGCGTATCTGCGTCGGAATCAGCTTGTATCGCCCGACGACGACATTCTGTACCGCCATTACCCCGATTATCTGGCTGGTCGGGGTAACCAGCGGCGGATACCCCAGTTCTTTCCGGACCCGCGGAATTTCTTCGTAAACCTCGTCGAGTTTGTCGAGCGCGTTTGCCTGCTTCAACTGTGAAACGAGATTGGATATCATGCCTCCCGGAATCTGGTGCGCCAGCACGTTCGTGTCGATGACCGACATCCGGGTTGAGTTCATGAATTCACTGTAATGAGGAGCGATGTGCTCGAGGTATTTGTCAATTTCAAGCATTTGTTTCAAATCGAGCCCGGTATCGCGGTCGGTACCCTGAAGCGCTACGATGATTGGCTCGATTGCCGGATGAGATGACCGTAAGGCAAACGGGGCTAGAACCGTATCGATGATGTCGACACCCGCTTCGATTGCCTTCAGGCA
>CAYSQK010000146.1:0-5378 GCA_964433075.1 uncultured Dehalococcoidales bacterium | reverse complement strand
TTGTATCCCTGTTCCGTCAATGTTTTCTCAAGGGCTGCCAGCACCAGCAGGACGTTTTCAGCGGTCGAAGAATGCCCCATCAGTCCGATTCTCCAGACTTTCCCTTTCAGAGGCCCGAGTCCGCCGCCAATTTCGATATTGAAGCCGTTGAGGAGGGTTTTCCGCAGCGCTGCGTCATCGATTCCCTCCGGAATCCGCACCGTCGTCAGCATGCTGAGCCGGTGCCCTTCCTGCGCGTGGAGCACCAGCCCCATCGCTTCGAGGCCTGCCTTCAGCGCATTGCCGTGACGCTCGTGACGGCTGATTCTCGCTTCGAGACCTTCTTCGTCGATAAGCCGCAGGGCTTCGTACAGCGCGTAGACCATCGATATCGGTGCCGTGTGATGGTAAAAACGGTCGCTGCCCCAGTACGAAGACAGGAGCGAGAGGTCAAGGTACCAGCTCGGTACTTTCGTATTTCGTTTTGCGAGAATATCGAGCGCTTTCCGGTTTGCGGTAAACGGCGACAATCCGGGTGGGCAACTGATGCACTTCTGGGTGCCGCTGTAGGAAATATCGATTCCCCAGTCATCGACAGCCACCTCGGCTCCGCCGAGGGAGGTTACGGTATCGACGAGGAACAGAGCATCATACTGCTTCGCCAGTTTTGAAATATCTTTCAGCGGCTGGAGAGCACCGGTCGAGGTTTCAGCCTGGACGACCGCTACCATCTTCACCTTTTTCTCTGATTTCAAGGCCACTTCGATATCGGCAGGGTCGATGATGCAGCCCCAGTCGGCTGCTACCTCGACGACCCTGGCCCCGCAGCGAAGCGCATTATCCGCCATCCGCTGGCCGAAGAGGCCGTTGACACCGATGACGGCAACATCTCCCGGTTCGAGAAAGTTCGAAAACCCTGCTTCCATGCCTGCCGACCCGGTGCCGGATATCGGAAACGTCAGGGTATTGTCTGTTCTGAACAGCTTCCGTAACAGTTTGACGGTATCTTCCATGACGCCGACAAAATACGGGTCAAGGTGTCCCACCATCGGCGAGAGCATCGCCATCTGCACCCGGGGGTGAATGTTACTCGGTCCCGGTCCCAGCAGAACCCTGTCCGGAGGATGTAATTGCGGAAAGATTGAATCCGTCATTGTACCGTCTCCTTGTCCTTCGTTGGAAATATTATACAGGTTTTTCACGCGGTAACAAAAACAGTGAAATACGAAATGTGCTCAAACAGGCAGGAAAAATGATACAAAAACCCTGACGGCGTGACATCCGGATGAAAAACTGTTCAGATAACAGCCTTCATTGCACCATGCCGTTCACTCAGACAAACCGTTGATTGCCGGTACCTTCTTCGACGTAACCATACAGTCGTGAGAATCTCATACAGGTTTAAACGTCTACACCTTCATTCCACATTCTTCTTCGAGTGCATCGGCAAACCGTTTGTACTCTTCTCCACCGAAGGACATGGCCTGCTCGACAACCATCTTGGAGTAGCTGAACCCTTTGGACGTTATCCACTCTCGATGGTCTCTGTCGCCCCTTCCGAGCATGTGCCTGACAAGATCGTGCGTCGATGACGACACTCGGTTGCACACCGGACATTGATAACTCATGGCTGCCTCCATCAACATTTTTATTCCATGTCAAAGAGAGGTTTCCGAACTGAATCGGAACAGGAGTCAATGACGGTAGTATTTACCTGTTTTCTTTTTCCCTGAGCGCCCTGAATAATTTCTCGGGCGTAATCGGTAAATCTTTCACCCTTACCCCGCAGGCTTTGTAAACGGCATTGGCAATCGCCCCGCAGGTCGGACTGGTAAGGCCTTCTCCCGCTTCCTTGGCACCGAACGGACCTTCCGGTTCGAAAGTTTCAACCTCGATGCCCACCGTCTTCGGCATGTCGAGCGCCCTGATTATCTTGTAGTCGCCGATGGACGGGTTTAAAATTTTTCCGTTATCGGACGGCTGGTCTTCGCAGAACGCTGCTCCTGCCGCCATGTGGGTGGCGCCTTCCACCTGCCCGAGAACAGCAACCGGATTGATAACCTGGCCGCAGTCATGGGCGGTGACGATTTCAATAAGCTTCAGTTTACCGGTTTCCGGGTCGACCTCCACCTCGGCAGCCTGCACCCCGAAACCGAATGCCGGTGATACCATGCCTTTCCGGTGAGGAGTGTAATGGCCTCTCCCGATGATGGTCTGGCCTTCATTACCCCGGATGGCATCCTTGACGATATCGAAGTAGGAAACGTTTCTCTCCGGCCTGTCTACTATATATATTTTGTGGTCTTTAATGTCAAGGTCGTAGACAACATTCGGAGCAAGCTTTGCATAGGCATATTTCAGAAGCTGCTGCTTGGCATCGGCCGCCGCCATCTTCACGGCATTCCCGTTCATCAGTGTCTCGCGGCTTCCCCATGAACCGAGGTCGACCGGGCTGATATCGGTATCGTCGGCATGAACCCTGATATCGCTCAGGTGAACACCGAGTTCTTCGGCGCATATCATGCTCAACGTCGTGTCCGAGCCCTGACCGGTATCGCAGGCGCCGGTAAACAGGTCGACCTTACCGTCGACGTTTATCTTGACCATCGCCGCCGCGAACGCGTAGGGCGTATTGAACCAGTTGAAGATACCGCCGGACATGAACCCGTAGTTCGCCACCCCGATTGCCCGATTCGGAGGAAGTTCTCCCCGCTCTTTGATATGCTGCTCGATGGCATCATAGCACTGGCTGAGTCCGCAGCTTTGAATGTACGCCTGGTCCGGTACCTGGTGGTTCGGCCCGATGGCATTCTTTTTCCGAAGTTCAAAGGAGTCGATACCCAGTTTTTCCGCCATCATATCGATCATCGATTCGCCAACAAAATAAGCCTGCGGCGCACCGAAGCCGCGGAGGGCTGAAGCCGGCATTGAATTCGTATAGGCACGGAAACCGTTGTACCGGTAACTCTTCCATTTGTACGGCAGGCAGGAATAGAACCCGGCCAGGTAGAGAGCCGTCGCTCCCATGCCGGTATAGGCGCCGCCGTTGGTGACGAGACGGACGTCTTTGGCAACCAGCGTTCCGTCCTTCATCGCCCCCATTTTCACCGTGAAATACATCGGCGTCTTGCGTTTGGTGGCCGTAAATTCCTCTTCGCGGGTGAGGATAATTTTCACCGGCTGCTTCAGTTTCTGCGAAAGAAGGGCTGAGCAGAAGTGAGCGGACTCGAGTTCGATGTTACTGCCGAAACCGCCGCCGCTCGGCGGTTTGATAACCCGGATATTGCCTTCGCGTATGCCGAGCATGTCGGAAAGCAATACCTGGATAAAGTAGTTCGACTGTGTCGACGTGTAGACCGTCAGCCTGCCGTCGTGACTGAAATCGGCAACCGCTCCGTGGGTCTCCATGCAGACATGCGCCTGCGGCGAACTGAAAAACTGCTCTTCGATGACGACATCGCATTTTTCGAAATCTTCATCGACGTTCCCCCACTCGATGTGGCGGGTATTGTTGACGTTCCGGTCGGCATGGTCGTGCACCACCGGCGCGCCTTCCTTCATCGCCTCCCGCGGGTCGAACACCGCCGGCAGCGGGTCGTATTCCACCTCAATCAGGTCGAGGGCTTTTTCGGCCGTTGCTTCATCGACTGCCGCCACCGCTGCAATCGGGTCGCCGATATACCGCACTTTCTCGCGGCAGAGAATATCTTCGTCACACAGTTCCGGGAACCTTCGCCAGATACCGTTTTTCCTGCCGATAGTATCCTTGCCGGTTACCACGGCTTTGACACCCGGTAACTTCAGAGCTTCGCTGTAATCGATGCTGACGATACGGGCATGCGGATATTCGCTTCTCTTGATTCTGCCGTACAGCATGTTGGGAAGAACAATGTCGAAGGTATATCTGGCAGCGCCGGTCAGTTTGGCAATGCCGTCCACCCGGTTATGAGATTTTCCGATTACCGAATACTTCTCACTCATTATGCTTCCTCCCCGTATTCGCCGTTCGCCACCGCATTCACGGCGCGAATGATGGCCGCGTATCCGGTGCACCGGCAGATATTCCCGTCGATAGCCGTCTTTATTTCGTCTTCGGTGGGTTTCGGATTTTTTTCGAGCAGCGCCCGGAGCGAATTCAGCATCCCTGAGGTGCAGAACCCGCACTGGTAAGCCCCGTAATCGAAGAAGGCTCGCTGAAGCGGATGGAGCGTACCGCCTTCCGCCATACCTTCCACCGTTTGTATATCACCGCCGTCAGCCTGCATGGCCAGGACCGTGCAGGACTTGACCGCCAGCCCGTTCAGAATCACCGTGCAGGCACCGCAGGAGGCGCTTTCGCAGCCTCTCTTAGTGGCTGTCAACCCGAGGTCATTCCGCAGCACCTCGACGAGCAGGGTACTGGGTTTGATATAAAGGTGGCGGACCTGTCCGTTCACCGTGCATGTCAATTCTTTCAATTTCGATTGTTCCATGGTCGTCATTCGTACTCCTCCGTACCGGTTATTGTCGTGACTTCTGGGCGTTTGCCAGGGCTTCGATACCAACCCGCTTCACCAGTATCTTGACCAGTTCGAGCCGGTACTCCTCCGAAGCGTGGATATCCGATATCGGGTCAGCTTCACCTGCCGCCGCTTCTCCGGCTGCTTTCAGGAGACCCGCCGTTATCTTCTCGCCTTTCAGGATATCTTCTGCTTTTTTCGCCCGCAGCGGCACCGGAGCGACTGCTCCGAGGGCGATGCGCACATCTTCACAGGTATCGTCAGCGGCAAGCCGTACCGAAACGGCGGCGCTGACCGCCGGCATTTCACTTTCAATGACGTTGAATTTGGTATAGGCAACCCCCATGCCGGAGGGTATCGCCGGTATCTGAATCGATGTCAGCAGTTCATCGTGTTCGAGCGCCGTTTCGTAGTAATCTTTGAAAAAGTCCTCGACCGGCATCGTCCGTTCACCGTTCAAACCGGTGGCGGTGAGGGTCGATTGCAGCGCAATCAGCACCGGGGCCGGGTCGCCGGCCGGGTCAGCATGGGCGAGGTTGCCGCCGATGGTTCCCCAGTTTCTCGTCTGGACTGAAGCCAGCCGGTGTTCCATGTCGGACAGCACCCTGAATGATTTCCGGATAATCGGAGATTCCTCAATCATACTGTGCGTCGCCGTGGCGCCGATTTTCAGGCCGCCGGCCGCATCCTGTTCTATATAGCAGAGTTCCTTGACACCTTTTATATCAATCAGATATTCGGGCTGAAGCAGTCCCTGTCGTAAAATGATGAGGAGCGACTGTCCTCCGCAGATGACCTTGCCGTCATCACCGTGCCTGTTCAGCAGCTCGAGCGCTTCTTTCAGCGTCGCTGCCGGCAGGTAATCGAAATCGTATATCATAATCCCGTGCCTCCCTTGCC
>CAYSQK010000145.1:1770-5380 GCA_964433075.1 uncultured Dehalococcoidales bacterium | reverse complement strand
GGCGTGAGATTGATGATACTGCAGGGTACAATATCTGACTTTTCAGGTTCTTTTTCACCATCTCCCCCGGTTGCAGTCGGTATGAGTTCATTGACTGTCCGCTATTGTGACTGCCTGTCTTGCCTTCATTCATACCATATATCAGGAAAACGAAAAAGCCGGTTCTTCAGAATTCGATATGATTCGCTCCTCTTTTCAGGAGGATTAATCAAAACCTTCATAAACCGGCTTTATCCTTTATTAACAAATCAGGTAATACGTTCCGAAACACCTGCCTGAGCTGAGTAATTACCTGACAAACCAGTGCAAGAATTACATGACAAACACTGCTTAAATGCCAGTACATGGAATGGGGAAACGTGCGCACAATGATTTGACTTCAGCACGAACTTCTTTTCTGACAGTTTCGTTATCGATATCATTAAGCACTTTCATTATCATTCCGGCTATCTGTTTCATCTCTGCTTTTCCCATCCCCCGGGTTGTGACAGCAGGGGTACCAAACCTCACGCCGCTGGTTTTCTTCGGAGGAAGCGGGTCAAAAGGTATCGGGTCACGGTTGGCGATAATACCGACGTCACAGAGGGCTTCTTCTGCCTGCCTTCCGTTAATGTCTGTACCGGTCAACTTTATCAGCAGCAGGTGAGTATCCGTCCCGTTCGATACGAGCGGCATTCCCAATTTCTTAAGCTCTTCGCCAAGAGTAAAAGCGTTTTCGATGACGTTTTTCTGGTATTCGAAGAACGATGGTTGAAGAGCTTCGTAGAATGAAGCTGCTTTGGCAGCAATGATGTGCATCAACGGACCGCCCTGCAGGCCGGGAAAGACTGCTGCATCGAGTGCATGCCCGTATTCTTTACGAGCCATGATAATTCCTCCGCGGGGGCCGCGCAGTGTTTTATGGGTTGTCGAAGTTACTATATCGGCATACGGCACTGGGGAAGGATGCAGACCGGCAGCTACCAGCCCTGCAATATGGGCGATATCAACCATCAGTTTAGCACCCACCGTGTCGGCGATGTTTCGGAATCGTTCAAAATCGATGATTCGCGGATAGGCACTTGCTCCGGTAACGATAAGTTTCGGTTTAACTTGTTTTACCTGCTTTTCCAGTTCATCGTAATCGATTCTCTCCGTATCCTGATTGACTCCGTATCGGATGAAGTTAAATGTTCTTCCGGAGAAATTTATTTTTTCACCATGAGTCAGGTGTCCCCCGATTGTCATGTGCATTGACATCACGGTATCACCATACTCAAGAAGCGCGTAGTACGCAGCCGTATTTGCCTGAGAACCGCTGTGCGGTTGAACATTGACATACTCGGCTTTATACAGTTCTCTCAGTCGCTCGTTTGCCAGTTCTTCGACTGCATCAGCGTTTTCACAGCCGCCGTAATACCTGTTGTGAGGATACCCTTCAGCGTACTTACTCGTGAGTATCGAATTCTGGGCTTCATACACTGTTTCACTGGGATAATTTTCCGATGCTATCAAATCAATAGTTTCTTTTTGTCTGGAAATCTCCTGGTCTAATATTTTCCTTAATTCCGGGTCAAATTGATGTAACGAACTCATTTCTCCTCCCATTTGAAGTCTACAACCCGGCAGGGTAACTGTCAATAAATGTCTATACTTAATATAGTGTAATTGACTACACATTTTGAGCGTGATATCATTAGCGAAAAATAGGCGATTCCCATGTCACTGGATAGTAGTAAAAATATGTCATCACTGACTGAACTGAACAAGAAAATCGCACTTTGTCAAGAATGTGAAATTGCAAAACTCCGAAAAAACGTCGTACCTGGTGAAGGCGCGGAAAACGCAGAAATCATGCTCATCGGAGAAGCCCCCGGGTGGCATGAAGACCAGCAGGGGCGTCCGTTTGTTGGTGCAGCCGGCAAATTTCTTGATGAATTACTTATTTCAATCGGACTTGACCGAAGCAAGGTTTATATTGCCAACGTTATCAAATGCCGTCCTCCGGACAATCGTGACCCGCTTCCCATAGAGATTGCGAACTGCCGAAAGTGGCTTGATTTACAAATGGAGATTATTGCTCCCAGAATGATTGTCACGCTCGGACGGTTTTCAATGTCCATGTTTTTTGAAGGAAAGTCAATAAGTAAAATCCACGGTACGGCAATCAAGAAAAATGGAATATTGTGTTTTGCCATGTATCATCCGGCTGCTGCACTTCACCAGCAAAATCTTCGTACGGTCTTAAAACAGGATATGCTGAAGATACCTCCGCTTTTGGAACAGGAGAGGGAATCCGTTGAACGTAAACCTGAAGCGCCACCGAAAAAGCAACCGGAAGCGAAACAGTTAAACATGTTCGATATGTAGTAATCTCCTCTCCTTTAGTAATAAAGGAACTGATGTCAAAAATGACTAAACCACGGTTAACAATCATCCCTCTCGGCGGTTTGAGTGAGATTGGCAAGAACATGATGGTTCTTGAATCTGACGATGATATTATCATCATCGATTCGGGTTTGATGTTTCCTGAAGAAGAGATGCTGGGGATTGATTTGGTCATCCCCGATATTACCTACCTTCTCGACAAAAAAGCGAAAATCAGGGGAATCGTCATTACCCACGGTCACGAAGACCATGTCGGAGCCTTACCTTATATTCTGCCCCAACTCGATGTACCGATTTATGCAACGAAGCTGACGCGGGGGCTTATTTCAGTGAAGCTGAAAGAACGCAAGGCTCTCGCGAATGCAAAACTGAAAACCGTGCAGTTCGGAACCAGGATAAAACTGGGGAAATTTACCGTTGAGTTTTTTCCTGTGTGCCATAGCATTCCGGATGCTGCCGGGTTGATTATCGATACCCCTATCGGGACAATCATTCACAGCGGTGATTTCAAGCTGGATTATACTCCGGTGAGCGGCACGCCTACGGCGCTTTCGCGGTTAGCTCAGCTTGGAGGCAAAGGGGTGCTCCTGCTCATGTCGGATTCGACGTATGCAGAGTTACCCGGGTACACTCCATCTGAAAAAGTTGTCGGTGAAACGCTGGAACGCGTGATTGCAGACGCTCCCGGAAGGGTTATCGTTACCACTTTTTCATCGCTCGTGTCGCGCATTCAACAGATAATCGATGCTGCCGTAAAACACGAACGGAGGGTATTTATTATCGGCCGAAGTATGAGTGACAATGTGAAGATGGCTCTTGAACTTGGATATCTTCATGCACCTGAAGGTGTGCTGGCCAGGATGGATGAACTGAAAGGGCTTGCTCATGAGAGAATTGTCGTTGTGACAACCGGCAGCCAGGGCGAACCGACGTCTGCTCTGGTTCGCATGGCAAACCGGGACCATAAGCAGCTTCGTATACTTAAAGGCGATACCGTTATTATTTCGGCGACGCCTATCCCCGGAAACGAGGCTGTGGTTAATAGAACCATCGACAATTTGCTGAAACAGGGTGCCCAGGTATTATACGACAAAATCCTGCCTGTTCATGTTCACGGTCATGCCAGTCAGGAAGAGTTGAAACTGTTGCTGAATATCGTCAAACCGAAATTTTTCGTGCCGGTTCATGGTGAATACCGGCACTTGAGCCATCATGCGAAGCTTGCCCGGTCTATCAATATACC
>CAYSQK010000145.1:0-1760 GCA_964433075.1 uncultured Dehalococcoidales bacterium | reverse complement strand
CCTGACGAGAATATTTTCGTACTTGAAGATGGTGACAAGCTGGAGTTAACGTCACAGTCAGGGAAAATTACCGAAAAAGTTGCGGACAGTAATGTCTACGTCGACGGGTTGAGCGTCGGCGACATAGACAGTGTTGTCCTCCGCGACCGGCGAATGCTCTCGAAAGATGGTATCGTTATGGTAATCATTACCATCAATCAGCAAACCGGGAAACTGGTCGGACGACCTGATATAATATCGAGAGGGTTCGTGGATAATAAAGATTCTCAGGAATTGATTGAAGACAGTCGGGATGTTGTTGCCGATGTCCTCAATCACGGGACGAGTCATGAAGCCGACTGGAGCTTTATCAACACGAAAGTCAGGGATACATTGAATAAGTTTTACTATGAGCAAACGAGGCGGAGGCCGATGGTCTTGCCCTTCATGGTGAAAGTATAATTCCCGGAAAGGGAAAAAGAGGATATGCCCAGGAAAAAAACGGAAGAAATTCAAGAATATAAACAGACTTCAACAGCCGGTAAAGCGTTCCGGTTTTTAACATCGTCTCCGGTGCTGCTGCTGATATTTCTTATTGCTGCGATTACCGTCATCGTCTGGCAATGGGGTAATATCGTTAACTGGTACCAGGTCAATGTGTTTACTCTTTTCGGATGGGGAATACTCCTGCTTCTCGGCGTTGCCGTGACCATCGTCACCCTGATTTTCAGACGCCAGCTTTATCTTCTCAAAGATGACTGGAATCGATGGCTCAGCGGGTTGGTATTCATTCTTCTTGTCTGGGGAATCATCTCCTATTTCCCGGGCAGGGGTGTATTGACTGCTATCAGTCTGGGAGGAAAGTTCGGCCTGGGAATACTGGGTGGAACGAATGTCGATGCGGTTGGTATTTTACGGTTACTGGGTCTTTTGATACTCGGTGTATTTTTTATTTCACCCCGGGCCTTTATCAGGAGTGTTCGTAATGTGTGGTCCTGGCTGGTGAATCAGATGAAAAGTCCGGGAAACAAGCCGGTTAAACCTGTGCAACATGGGTATACAGGGCAAACGTATTCGCCGGCATCGACCCTGCCTGCACAAACCTTCATGAAAAAAGAAATACCGAGAAAAACAGTCACTCGCGATGATGACGAACCTGCCCTTTTGGAATTGAAAAGCGGGAAGGGAAAAGAGAAACCGAAAGCGGAACAGTCTCTTGAAAAAGTTGACAGTAACCCCGCATTATCTGATGTTCAGGAAGATCCTCAGCAGGCTGCTCAGGATGTATGGAAAAAGTATGGGGAATCGCCAAATGCCATTCAAATCGACGGGTGGAAATTACCTCCGATTGATATCCTTGATTTAGCGCCGCCCGTCCAGTTCAGCCAGGCAGATAACAACGAACGGGCACGGCTTATCGAAGAAGCATTATCCAGTTATGGTGTTGAAGCGAAAGTCGTTCAAATCAATGCCGGTCCGACTGTCACACAATTTGGTATTGAACCCGGGTGGGACAGGAAAACCAGGGAAGTAAAAGAAAAAGATAAAGACGGTAAGGTTATCGTCAGGGTGGAAGAGGTATCCAGAACCAGGGTAAAAGTAGACCGCATCGCGTCTCTGCAGAACGACCTTGCTCTTGCCTTAACGGCTCCCAGCATCAGAATCGAAGCTCCTGTGCCGGGGAAAGGTATTGTCGGCATCGAAGTGCCCAACAGCACGACATCGATGGTCAGCCTGAGATCGGAAGAGCGTCGTGTAGGGAAAGAGTGTAGGATAGGGTG
>CAYSQK010000144.1:357-5399 GCA_964433075.1 uncultured Dehalococcoidales bacterium | reverse complement strand
CACCACCCTATCCTACACTCTTTCCCTACACGACGCTCTTCCGATCTCTTCGGCAGGAAGTAAGCAAGCGGCATGGTTATTGCCCACGTCGTAACAATTGCGATTACCATGGTCGGTATAGTATCTCCGGCTCCCTGAAGACAGTTCATGAGAACCGAAGCAAACCCCATGAACAACCAGCTGACCACACCAATCTGGATGAACAGAATACCCATCTCGACCATATCGGGTTCACTGTTAAAAATACGTATCACCGGTTCTGCAAGAAAGTAGAACAATACCGCAATACAAACTGAAAAAGCAGTGACGAGCCAGACGGCAATCCAGGCGCTCTTTTCAGCCCGTTCCGGTTTACCGGCACCAAGGTTCTGGCCGACCAGAACACCGGCACCCATACCGAAGGAGGAAGTCGGCATGAAGATAAACATGTTCAGCCTCTGCATAATCGCATGCGCCGCAATTGCCGCTCCTCCGAACGGAGCAATGAATATCTGGAGAAAAAACTGATTCAGGTTCTGCTGAACGTTCGAAATAGCGGACGGAAGGCCGATACGAATCATCCGGATAATAATACCCGTATCGAACGTGAATTCTTTAAACGTAATACTAACCCGGGACCGCGAACCAATGAGTACCCTCAATCCCAGGATGATACCAAGTGTCTGAGCGATGATGCTCGTGTAAGCGGCGCCTTCGACACCCAGTTCAGGGAATACCCACCATCCGAATATCAAAAAGGGGCAGAGCGCAATATGAAAAAGGCGATAGACGATGGCAATCCACATCGGGTTAACCGAATCACCGGACGCCTGCATAATCGCATCCATCATCATCCGGAATACGACCGTACCTCCTGCGATGAACTGGACACGGAGGTAGAGCGTGCCATACTCGATTACCTCAAGGTCTGACGTAACGAGACCGATGACTTTTTCTCCGAAGAAAAACCCGAAGATTGCCATGAATATGCCGTAGATTGCTGTGATGATGACTGCCTGCTGGGCTATCCGGTTGGCGGCATGAATATCCTGCGAACCGATAGCCCGGGCTATCATCGCCCTCATGCCGACGGTAAAACCCATCATGACACCCTGGGCAAGCTGGACGATAATGCCGGAGATACCGACGCCGGCGACTGCTGTCGAGCCTAACTTTCCAACCCATATCATATCGATAGTCGGTCCGAGCGACATGATTGTCTGGGTAACCGTCATCGGCCAGGAAAGGCTCACCAGGTTCTTCAGGATATTCCCTTCCGTCCAGTCACGGTCGCGGTCGTTGCCGATACCCTTTCCCGGCCTCCTGGACCCTGATTCAGAGATATTCGGTTTAGATTCAACAGATTGAGTACCGGACGTCAATCCGGTACCAATAGACGCGTCTTTATTCCGTTTATGAAACATCACGGCCTACCCGGCTTTTTATGGAATGAGTTTACCAATGAAATATCCAGGGGAATGCTGTTATTCTAGTCCTTCGCGAACGCACCGTCAAAAAAAATCACACTGCCGTACCATACGCCAAAAGAAGCACTCTTCGGCAGGTTAAGACAGGTGCCGGTTAGACAGCACTTTATTCCATCGATTGCGCTGTGCTAGTATTTTCTCACCAAATGTCCGGTATATCAGTGAAAGGAGCAGTGTATGAGAGTAGTGAAAACCGATAAGGGGTATGTCTCCGGAACAATAATCGGAGAACCGGGGAAAGAAGTAAACGTATACCGCGGGATCCCATTTGCAGCACCGCCGGTTGGAAAACTGCGATGGCAGCCGCCGCAACCGGCAAAGCGATGGGAAGGAATCCGCGAGTGCACCCGATTCAGCCTTATCTCTCCGCAGCCAGTGATGGGCAATATGACCGGAGAGATGCCTCAGGGCGAAGACTGCCTTTACCTGAACGTGCTGACACCGGCACGGGAACCTGATGAAAAACTGCCGGTCCTGGTCTGGATGCACGGAGGCGGTTACTCGATGGGCAGCGGGAATGACGCAATATGGAACTACCATCGGCTGCCGCAAAAATGCGTGCTCGTAACGCTGAATCATCGACTCGGGCCTTTCGGCCTTTTAGGACATCCGATGCTCTCAGGAGAATCAAAAAACGGGGTGTCCGGCAATTACCTGTTCCTCGATTTGATAGCATCACTCGAGTGGATACAGAAAAACATCGGCGGCTTCGGCGGTGACCCGGATAATGTGACCATATTCGGCGAATCCGGCGGCGGCGCTAAAGTCTCCATCATGATGGCATCCCCCCTCGCGAAAGGCCTCTTTCACCGGGCTGTCTGCGAAAGCGGCACTGCAACAGCAATTTTGACCGGCATAAACCTTCCCGAAATCGAATCAAACGGTGAGAAACTGTTTACAAAATTGGGTATACACCCGGGAAAGAAAGCCCTTGAAGAAGCGAGAAAAATACCGTTCGACAGAATACTGGAAGCAGCAACAGAAATGGAACCACCTCATGAACCGGGTAAACCGGTAAATCCCTTCTGGGATGCAGCAATCGATGGGCATGTCATCCCCGCCAGCGTCAACACCCTTTTCACAAATGGTGCGGTGAATGCCGTTCCGCTCATCGTTGTCGCTAATCTCGGCGAATTGACCGGTCCGGGCATGCTGGTTATGCCGTTCATCATACCTGCCTATGTCGACATGCTGAAAGCCGTCGCGAAGCAAGGCCAGACCGGCTACGCCTGTATTTTCGACCAGGTCCCGGCCAACTGGAAGGAAGAAGGCTGTAACTCCGCCCATTCGATGGAGCTGCCGTATGTGTTCGGCGACTGGGATGATACGACCGGATGGTGGAAATCAGTCGGTATGATAGCCCAGGCATCCGGAGCACAATCGGCAAAACCGGCGCTTGGCAACCACGACCGGATCGTATCGGAAGCAATGATGGGATTATGGACGAGTTTCGCAAAAACCGGTAAACCAGAGGCAAAAGAAGTGCCGGAATGGCCGGCATACACCGGAAAAACAGACAGGTACCTGTACCTGGGCGAAACACTGGAAATAAAATCCGGCTTTTCAAAGGTAGGTCAGTAGAAGACAGATACAGAGGGAGTTCGGGTTAAATCGAACCCCCTCTTTTCTTATTCCGGCTGTGTTTTATGAAATGTTACATTATTCCCGAAATTGCTGTAGTAGTCCGGTGTCAGAGCGATGGGATGAAAAAGGACAGGTTTATCTATTCTCTTGAACGTCAGCGGCGTGTGGATAAATCCTTTCGGAATGTAAACGATGGTCGGTTGTTCAATGAGGTATAATTCGGATTCTTCACCGAGGGACAGCTCTATCGTTGCGTCAAAATCGAACATGTTTTCCAGGTTACCTCCCAGAAAACAGAGATACTCATCAAAATCATGGGAATGCGGTATCCGGTCGAAAAGCATTGGTTCTTTAATGTACCGCCAGCCCATCGATAGATTGACCGTCACGCCGAATTGTGACCGGCTGTCAATATAAGCGCTGGGATGCGGCATCGGTATCCTCGGTTTGTTGACCAGTTCCGGTTCTGTTACAAACAAGTTTCCGTATTTTCTATCTTTCACTACCAGTTCTCCTTATACGTTTTCCGGCAGTATCGGCACGTCTATGTATGAGACGTGTCCCGCCCGATGAAATATCGTCTGCACTGCAGGAATCCCTTCGGCATCTTCGCCAATGCTGTGGCCGGTATTCATGTTTCTATCAAAAGTAGGATAATTACTGCTCGTAATATCAATGCGAATACAGTGACCTTTCCGGAATACCTGACTGACGTGGCCCAATCGAATGATAAATTCGGTCGGCTCGCCCGGCTTCAGCAGATCCGAAGCGGTAAACGAATTACGGTACTGAGCCCGAACAATTCCGTCGGCAATATTGTACGCCTGACCGTCACGATATACATCGACCAGTTTTGCGGTAAAATCAGTATCGACACACGATGATGCTGCCACAAGATGCAGTTCAAGCGGCCCGGAAACCTCGATATCACTCTCCAGTTCCGGAGTCGTATAACACAAGACATCTTCCCGTCGTTCGATATGTACCTGGTTCATCGGTCCGTATACGAAACCGTTTTCAGCCTGGCTGCCTCTCCCTCCGGCAGTCGGAACCGGTAGCAGAGGATTATAGACAAAAATATCCACAGGCTCATCATGCGGTTCATCACGGGTAAGTAGACCGTTACCAGCCAGAGAATTCGCTTTTCCGCGACTGTGCAGAAAAAACCGCTGCCACTGTACACCGGAAGGCGGCCAGGCTGAAGAAGTATGCCAGGTATTTCTCCCCATCGTGAAATAACGAACCACCGGCAGGTCAATATTCTTTCCTTTGAGGTATTTGTCAAAGTACGCAAGCATGTATTCCGAAACTCCTGAGCCAGCACCGTCTGCCATAGGACCAAAATCGATTGATCCAAGTACCCGCTGCGGCTGGCAGTGACACCACGGCCCGGCAAGCAGGTGTTGATGACTGCGTACAAAGGAGCTGCCACCGCCGGATACCATAGCGTCAAATGAGCGTATTGAATTTCGTGAAAACGGGTCATACCAGTTCGTATAAATAAGGCTCGGCACATTGACTGAATGAAAAGGATACTGTTCGGCTGCTCCGAACCCTCCACCGGACGCACCTGTCTGCAGACAGGTTTCCCAGAGTTCCCGTATACCCGGTACATTGAACTGCGGCACATTCTTTAGAGGCAGATAATCATATACCAGCGATGGTTCTTTTCTCACACCATCGAGTACCCGCCGCGTTTCAACAGTGCTCTCTCCCCGGACATCCATTTTATCGAGCACATCACCAGCCAGTGTCAAAAGCAGACTTACGGCAATGTTGAGATTAACCGGAGCATCTCCAGTTTCCGGACCAGCGCTTCCCGGCGCACCGGCTAGACCCGGAGCGATAGCTTTCAGATGAGGCGGATTTTCTCTGGCTGTTTTCCACTGAACCGTCCCAAGGGCAGATTCTCCGACCATACCGACATTACCATCACACCATGACTGACCAGCTACCCACTCGACCGTATCAAAGCAATCAGCACCCTCAATA
>CAYSQK010000144.1:0-347 GCA_964433075.1 uncultured Dehalococcoidales bacterium | reverse complement strand
TATTCTCCCTGAGAGCCAAACCGACCTCTGACATAAGCAACAACAACCGCGTATCCTGACTGCACAGCTTGAAATACCTTGAAATAACCAGAGCCGTAAATCGGGTCGCTTCGATAGGGGGTCCGCATGATGACAGCCGGATATTTTCCCCCGTCACCCGGACGATACACCTCAGCTGCCAGCTTCATACCGTCCCTCGCCTCGTATAATACATTCTTATCGACACGCAGTGTAAAACTCATTCGCTTGCCCCCTTGGGTTCAACCCCATTATAGTGTCTGGCCGTTCATCCAGCCAAATCCATGACACTGCCTTTCTCATGAAAAGGAATGCTTGCAGCAATGAAC
>CAYSQK010000143.1:0-5412 GCA_964433075.1 uncultured Dehalococcoidales bacterium | reverse complement strand
ACCAGCGCATCATGGACTGGCTGTGCGAAGAGTTCAAGAAAGAACAGGGTATCGATCTCAAACAGGATAAAATGGCCCTCCAGCGTTTGAAGGAAGCGTCTGAGAAGGCCAAGTGCGAACTTTCAACGGTTCAGCAGACTGAAATCAGTCTTCCCTTTATCACGGCTGATGCTAACGGTCCGAAACATCTCAATATCAATCTGACCAGGTCAAAGCTGGAGCAACTGGTGATGGACCTCGTCGATAAATCGATGGAGCCGTGCCGGGCAGCCTTGAAGGATGCTGGGAAAACGGTGGCGCAGATCGATGAGGTTATCCTCGTCGGCGGTCAGACGAGAATGCCGCTGGTGCAGAAGAAAGTATCCGAACTGTTCGGGAAGGAGCCGCACAAGGGCGTCAACCCGGATGAAGTTGTTGCCATCGGCGCCGCCATTCAGGGCGGTGTCCTGAAGGGAGAAGTCAAGGATATTCTGCTGCTCGATGTTACCCCGCTGACGCTCGGTATCGAGACACTCGGCGGAGTGGCGACACCGCTCATTCCCCGGAATACGACCATACCGACATCGAAGAGCCAGATATTCTCTACGGCGGCGGACAATCAGCCGAGCGTTGAGATTCATGTCGTTCAGGGTGAACGGCCGATGGCGGCTGATAACCGGACGCTGGGCAGGTTCATGCTCGACGGTATCCTGCCGGCGCCTCGAGGGCTGCCTCAGATTGAGGTCAGTTTCGACATGGATGCCAACGGAATTCTCAGTGTCAGGGCTCATGATAAAGGCACCGGCAAGGAACAGAAGATAACCATTACAGCATCGAGCGGTCTCGAAAAAACAGAAATCGACAAAATGCAGAAAGAAGCTGAAATGCATGCCTCCGAGGATGCGAAGCAGCGCGAAAAGATAGAGACCTTCAATCAGGCTGACACCCTTGCCTATACCGCCGAAAAGACGCTTCGTGACAACAAGGATAAGATTCCGGCTGATTTGAACAAGGAAGTCGAGGATAAAGTCCAGGCGGTAAAAACAGCGCTTCAAGCCCAGGACGTTGACCAGGTGAAGGCCGCAACAAGCGAATTGAACGCGGTGTTGCAGAAGATTGGCGAAGCTGTGTACAAGCAGGAGCCGCCTCCTTCCGGACCGGAAGCCGGCGGAGCGGGTACTCCTCCGCCGCCCCCCGATGACGGCGGCACGGTAGAAGGCGAATTCCGCGAGGTCTAAGGTCGGTTTACGTGAACCATCGGGCAGTACGCCCATTTGAATACCTGTCCCGTGTATCCTGTGAAAGCAGGGTACACGGGATTCTGGAAAGCAGGATAGTATTTAATTGGCAAAACGAGATTACTACGAAGTCCTTGGCATTGAAAAAAATGCCTCCGACAGCGAGATAAAAACAGCCTATCGCAAACTGGCGATGCAGTATCACCCCGACAGAAATCACGAAGCGGGGGCTGAAGACAAATTCAAGGAAGTCAACGAAGCTTACGAGATTCTTTCGAACAGGGAGAAGCGGGATGCCTATGACCGCTACGGTCATGGGGGTGAAAACATGTTCGGGCAAGGGTTCGAAGGGTTCGGTTTCGACGGTATGGGCAGTATCTTCGATGCCTTTTTCGGGGGCGGCAGGACGTCGGGTGGGAAACCCGGTCCTGAACGGGGAGCCGACCTTCAGTGCAGTGTCTCGATAACGCTCGAAGAAGCAGCCTTCGGCTGTGAAAAAGAGATTCCCATTACGAGGGTTGAATCCTGCTCGCAGTGTCACGGCTCGGGCAGCCGTCCCGGCACACAGCCGGAACAGTGCCCCGAATGCGGAGGCTCAGGACAGGTTCGCCGGGTTCAACAGAGTATATTCGGTCGTTTTACCAATATCACAACCTGCCCGCGATGCCGCGGCGAAGGCAGAATTGTCACCGACCCGTGCCCGCAGTGCCGCGGTACCGGTCGTGAGAAGTTTCAGCGCACCATCAGAGTCAATATACCGGCCGGTGTCGACTCCGGTTCACGGATTCGGCTTACCGGTGAAGGTGAATCCGGTGTGAGAGGCGGGTATGCGGGTAATCTGTATGTCAACCTCGACGTACAGGAACATGACCTGTTTGTTCGTGAAAACGATGATATCATTTACGAACTCCCGGTCAATTTTGCCCAGGCGGCACTCGGTACGGAAGTCGATGTTCCCACGCTGCACGGTGATGTCAAGCTGAAGGTGCCGGCAGGGACGCAGACCGGCCATATTTTCCCGTTGAAAAATAAAGGAATACCTCACCTTCGCGGAAGGGGGCAGGGGAATCAGCTTGTCGTCATGAAAGTGGTTACCCCTGATTCTCTGACGAAAAAACAGCGCCAGCTCCTCGAGGAACTGGCGAAGGAAATGGTTGTTCCGAAACCGTCGAAGAAAAAGAACTAACTTTTACTTCCCGGTAATCTCTGTTTCCGATTCTGTTGTGACCGGTACGGCTTTTTCTCCGATTCTCCGTTCTTTACCGGAAAGCAGTCTGGCGATATTTTCCCGGTGCATAACGATGATGAGTACCGAGCCGATGAGGGCGTAAATCAGGTACTCGAGGGGGAAACCGTGAAAGATGGTCAGGGGAATAAGAACGGTATACGTCCCGACAACTCCGGCTATCGAGCCAAGCGAGGCAAATCTGGTTAACCCGGCACCGAGGATGAACACTTCGCCGCCAAACAAGGCAGCGACCGGACACAGGGCAACCAGCCCGCCGAAGAATGTCGCAACGCCTCTGCCGCCTTTGAATTTCAGGAAGATAGACCAGTTATGGCCGGCTATCGAGGCCAGCGCGGCCAGCACCTGAGCAACGAGAAGGCCGAGGCCGAAATCGTTTATCACGAGGAAGTTTCTCCCGACAATCAGGCCGGCAAACATAACTGCCAGGGCGCCTTTAAGAAGGTCGAGCAGCAGCACCATTATGGCGGCTTTCTTGCCGGCGGTTCTCAGAACATTCGTCGAACCGGTTTTCCCGCTGCCGAATTTCGTGACATCGACATGGGCAATGTATTTGCTGACAATGTGTCCGGAAGGAATCGACCCCATGATATACCCGACGATGATGACGGCGATGAATTGAAGGACTATCATTCTTCTCCTCTTGACTTAAAAATCATTCGCAGGGGAGTGCCGGCAAATCCGAAGGTTTCGCGCAGCCTGTTTTCGAGATAGCGCTGGTAGGAAAAATGAATCAGTTTCTTGTCGTTGACAAAGAAAACGAATGTCGGCGGATTGACCTCAGCCTGGGTGGCATAGAGAATCTTGAGACGTTTACTTCCGACTCTGGGAAGGTTATGCGATGCAATTGCCTGTTGAACGGCATTATTGACGGTGGCGGTGGACAGACGTTTCAGCCTTTCCTGGTAGACCTGATAGGCCTGCGGCATGATTTTACCGATTCCCTGTCCGTCTTTTGCTGAGGTGTAAAGTACAGGAGCGTACGGCATGAAATTAAGCTGACTCCTGATTAAATTGTTCCATTCAACCTTATTTTTATCTGAGACAAGGTCCCATTTGTTTACGATGAGTACTATCCCCTTTGCCATTTCCCGGATATATCCGGCGATGTGCACATCCTGTGCGGTAAACGGCTCACTCGCATCCACCACCAGCAAGGCTATATCGGCCCGATCTATTGCTCTCAGAGAACGAATGACACTGTACTTATCGACCCCTGTTCCCTGACGGCCTCTCCTTTTGATACCTGCTGTATCTATTAATAACACATTTTGGCCTTGATAGTCAAGAAATGTGTCAATAGCGTCACGTGTCGTGCCTGGCGTATTGTCGACGATAACCCTTTGTTCACCAATCAAGGCGTTCAGGATGGCTGATTTGCCGACGTTCGGGCGGCCGACGAGGGCCAACTTCATCGAATCTTCTCCGGACGGTCCTTCTTCAGGTGCAGGGAGGAGTTCGACGATTTTGTCGAGGACTTCCGCGGTACCGCGGCCGTGGTGGGCGGATATGACCATGGGCGCTTCCATGCCCAATTCGAAGAATTCGACAGCATGGGATTCCAGCTTGTTGTTATCGGCTTTGTTAGCTATTACAATGACCGGTTTATTGGAGCGGCGAAGCATGGCGGCGATATCGAGGTCGGCGGGGGTGACGCCGTCACGGACGTCCACCATGAAAAGAACAATGTCCGCGTCTTCGATGGCGGTGTTAATCTGTTCGTTGATACCTTTCGAAATGGGGGTATCAGGATTGAGTTCGAGCCCTCCCGTATCGACGAGAGTGAATTCCCGGTTCTGCCAGGAAACGGTGGTATAGAGACGGTCGCGGGTTGTCCCCGGCAAGTCTTCTACGATAGCCAGTTGTTTCCCGGCAAATCTGTTCAGGAGGGTGGATTTTCCCACGTTTTGCCGGCCGATGATGGCTGCGACAGGTTTCGTCATGTTATTCTCCGCTCATTACCGCCCGGTCTGCCGGGTTCGAGCTCTTAATATTCGTCATATTCATAATCGCGCCGTGATTTCACGGGGGCGCCGCCGGCAAGCATTTCGGCCATTTTGACACTGGGCGGCTCGATGTTGGTGGCTGAGATGGCCCGCAATTCCGAAATTGTATCTCTGAAGTTCTGCACGAAGGTATTGTACTCGGCGGCAAAACGGTTATAGTGGTCGCGGGTTGCGGGGGGGAGGTCTATTTTTTCGGCAATCTCGTAAAACTGCTCGGCGAATTCGTAGTAGTGGTTATTCAGTATCCACAGCTCATTCAGGTACACCCGGATGTAGACCGAGAAGCGGCCTGAACCGGCATCGCCCTCAATCCTGTGGATAAAGCTGTCGAACCATGTATCCAGCAGCCGGGCGCACATATCGCAGGAGCGTGCCCAGTCCCAGAGCTGCGGGTCTTCGAGGTTGAAGAGGGTATCGATGATAGCGAAAATCGAAAGGGATGAGGTGCCGGTGAAGCGGCGGCTGAAGTAGCCTGCCTGCTGCCGCAGTCTCATGACAATTGCCTCGAGTTCTTTATCGCTTTCCCTTATGATGATAAAAATAAGGCCGGCAAGGAGGATAACTCCGAGGAACGTTGCCAGCATCCAGAATTCCCAGCCGTAGTAGAACCCGACAAGGGCGATGGTCGCGATGATTACCGGAGACCAGCCCCAGACCAGCACCGTTTTGAACATCTTGAATAGAGTCACCATTTCCTCCTGTTAAACGGTTATCAGACTTCAGCGTTTGCTGAAGATATGAGCAATCAGTTCACGCTGGGCGTGAAGACGGTTTTCTGCCTGGTCGAAAATCACCGACTGAGGGCTTTCCATGACGTCGGCGGTGACTTCTTCGCCCCGGTGTGCCGGCAGGTCATGCATGAAAACGGCCTTCGAATCGGCCAGGGACATCAGGCGGGAGATCGGAAGAGCACACGTCTGAACTCCAGTCACGAGATTCCATC
>CAYSQK010000142.1:0-5434 GCA_964433075.1 uncultured Dehalococcoidales bacterium | reverse complement strand
CATACGAGATGGAATCTCGTGACTGGAGTTCAGACATGTGCTCTTCCGATCTCCGTTTCAGCCTCTTGCTTCCGTATATGGTTTTCTTTTTTCATGATTGACAGTTCTCTCTTCGCATGTTATGTTAAATATATCCAACGTTAGAATTATATAACACCCAGAAGGGAGAGCGCGGTGAAAACAAAGGGGATACTCGCCGTCCTGGCAATTATCAGTATGCTCGCATTAATGGTGCTGCTGTCCAGCGAAAATCTGTACGTTGCGCTGGCACTCATACTCGGTTTTCTGCTGCTGGGACACCGTGAACTGTGGTCGCTCATCAGGCACCGGCGAATGCCGGTCATCGACGAGCGCGTTCAGCATAACCTGACCGGCGCCATGAGGTTTACCGGCGTCTTTTTCTTTATCAGCAGCGCCGTTCTCATCCTGCTCCTCCACTTTAACGTATTCAAGGAAACCGCAACGAGCCTGGTCATCAGCGGGCAACTGATACTCATCGGTATCATTTACGTCATCAGCTACCACTATTACGACCGCGTTCAACCGGTATTGAAGGAGCGGTCGATAAAAACCCTCAAATTCTGTCTGATGACAGCCGGAATATCGCTGGGGGCTATCGCCCTTTCAATTACACTGCACAATATGATATACGTCTGGTTCAACTTGGAAGAAGCAGTTTTCTTTATCCTCGGCATTATCGTTGCCCCGGCAGTATGCGCCCTCAGCCTAGTAACCAGCTTCGGCATCTTCCTCACGGGGCTGCTGGGAAGTTTTCCAGGAGCCGGCCGCGAATGAAAACGAAGATGAAAGAATACCGCAGCCGGCTCGGCCTCACCCAGGAAAAACTGGCGGAAACAGTCGGCGTCCGCCGTGAAACCATCATCTTCCTCGAACAGGGTAAATACAATCCTTCGCTCAAACTGGCTCATGACATTGCCAGGACACTCGGAGCAAGCATCGAAGATATCTTTATTTTCGATGACACATAAGAAAGAATAAGGAGAAAACGTTTTCAACCCGGGAAGGCGAAGACTCTTTCCTCCTCACGCTGCTCAGCCATAAAGGCACGTTCTTCCTGAAGTCAATCACCATCGAGCGTATTGAGTAACGCGTCTGCGGTATTGTACAGAACGACCGATTACCGGTACAATCGATACAAATACCTTAGAGGTTTGAACTATGAGAAGAATATGTATGACCGTCCTGTTTCTGCTTACCCTGTCCACCCTCATCTTCGGTGCCATCTCCTGTAAATCGGAAGAAGACAGCGTCCGCGATTACGCCGACCCGGCGACCGAGGCAATGCTGAAAGGGATGAGTGATTCCGACTATGACCAATACATTGAGCACGCGAATGACGCCTTTAAAGCTGCCTTGACGGAAGAGATGTTCGATTTGTCAGCGGCACAAATCAACAGTCAACTCGGGGCCTTCAAGTCTATCGAGTATACAAGTTACGAAGAACAGGAAGGACTCGTCATCGTCCACTACACAGCAAAATACGAAAAGATGGAAGTCGGCATCCGGATGGTTTTCGACAACGACAAGCTTATTGCCGGCCAGTGGTTCGAATAATGGAACATACTATTTATCCGATACCGTTCGAAACGATGGAACGATTTATGACCGATGTCTTTAAAGGTGTCGGCGTCCCCGACGAGGACGCAAAAATATGTGCCGATGTCCTGATAACCGCCGATAAGCGGGGAATCGATTCTCACGGCATCGGCCGCCTGAAACCCATCTACTATGACCGAATCAAGGCGGGTATCCAAAAACCGGTTACCGAATTCGAAATCGTCCGCGAAGGCAAAACCACCGCTGTTATCGACGGTCACGACGGCATGGGGCAGGTCATTGCGAAGAAAGCGATGTCGCTGGCCATTGAAAAAGCGAAGCAGCACGGTATGGGCATGGTGGCTGTCCGTAACTCGACCCACTACGGCATCGCCGGATATTATGTAATGATGGCCGCCGAGGCTGATATGATAGGCATTACCGGTACCAATGCCCGTCCGTCCATTGCCCCGACTTTCGGCGTCGAAAACATGCTCGGTACCAACCCGCTCACGTTCGGGCTGCCGACCGATGAAGCCTTTCCTTTTGTCATCGACTGCGCCACCTCGATTACCCAGCGGGGCAAGATTGAAGTCTATGACCGGCTCGGAAAAACCATGCCGGAAGGCTGGGTTATCGGGGAAGACGGGCAACCGAAAACGGATTCGAAACAGGTACTCGTCGACCTGGTCAAAGGGACAGCGGCACTGGCTCCCCTCGGAGGAATCGGTGAAGAACTCGGCGGCTACAAAGGCTACGGTTACGCCACCGTCATCGAAATTCTCTCCGCCGCCCTGCAGTCAGGCAATTACCTGAAGCAGCTCATCGGCGTAAAGGACGGGAAACCGGCACCATATCATCTGGGACACTTCTTCATGGCAGTCAACATCAGCGAGTTTACCGAACCGGCTGAGTTCAGGAAGACGACCGGAAACATTCTCAGGGAACTCAGAGCCTCGAAAAAAGCTCCCGGACACGAACGTATCTACACCGCCGGCGAAAAAGAATACCTGACATGGCTGGAGAGAAAGGATAGCGGCGTGCCGGTCAACGCGCCGCTCCAGAACGACATCCGACAGCTGGTCAAAGAACTGAATCTCACCGGCTACGAGTTTCCGTTTCTGTAACGGAGCACAGCCGCTGTCTGAACGAATCATACTGTCGGATTGTATCGAACAGGTATATTTTTATGTAAAACAGGCTACGGGAAAATTTCGGAAATAATCCCCTTTACCCGCTCGTACTGTTCGGTACTGACAACCATCGAGCCGACCGAATCAATGTCCGGCGCTGCGTCGATGTGGTACATCCGTTCATCGAGCTTTTCCTGGCGGCGGATATTTTCAGGAATGTCAGGCAGCTTGCCGATGGCTTTCAAGATATCGTCCGGAAACTTGGCGGGGTCAGCGGTTTCATCGATAACAGCCAGTTGATTATGGTTCCCTTTCAGATATACCTCGAGCGTCTTCCAGCCGACGGCGCCGTGCGGTTCGATAATCACGCCGTACCGCTCATAGACCTCTTTCATGGTTCGGTAATGGTTCTCGTTGGAAACGCTGATGGAGAAAAGGTCGGTTTTCATAGCTTCGATATCCGGCATCGTATCCATAACGCCCGGCGCGATAACCTGCCCGTTTTCATCGCGCTTATCATAAACATGGCCGCCGTAAAAATCGATGAGCCGGGCGAAGTTGCTCGGGTTAGAGACATTCATTGCCACCGACGGAGAAAAGACGGTCTTTTTAACCTGGAATTTCCAGGTGGTCATAAAGTCCGCAAACTCGGTATTTTCGTTCACCCCGCAGAGAATCTTCGATATCGGCAGCCCCATCGCTTTCGCAATCACCGAACCCATCATGTTGCCGAAGTTACCGGAGGGAATACTGATTATCATGGGTTCGTGATAGTCAGCCACCCGCGAATAAGCATAGAAAGGATAGACAGCCTGCGGCAGCAGCCGGCCGACGCTTATCGAATTTGCCGAGGTAAAACGGTCAGGGTCATCGAAAACCCGACTCGAAAAAGCCTTGTCGCCGAGGATACGCTTGACGATTGCCTGGCAGGTATCAAAATCGCCGTTGACTTCGACCGCATACACGTTTTTCCCCAGGGTAGTCATCTGCCGACGCTGGTGTTCCGAGACGCGGGCTTTCGGAAAGAAAACGATGCAGGAAACCCGCTCGAGTCCGTGGAGGGCATCAGCCACCGCCCCGCCGGTATCGCCGCTCGTCGCAACGACGACAACCCGCGTCTTACGCTCTTTTTCGAGGAAGTAATTGAGCATGCGGCCGTAAAATCGGGCGGCATAATCCTTAAAGGAATAAGTCGGACCATTCGTCAGCCACATGATATGGGTTTTACCGGTGATGGGCTGTACCTTCGTCGGGATGATGTTTTCATCATAGGCCGATTCGAGGAGAGACCTCAGATCTTCGACGGGGATTTCTTCTTTAAGGAAGGGATTCAGGACCCGAAACGCAATCTCCGCATACGGCTGACCCTTCATCGAGGAAATCGTCTCCGGAGCCAGGTTCGGAATATCGGCCTTCGGTATCATGTACAAACCGTAATCCGACGCCAGACCGTTCATCAACGCCTGTTTGAAACTCGCCTGCTCTGATTTATTATTCGTGCTGTAAAATCGTATTTTTTTCACTGTCGTCCAGTCCTGTCAGAATTCGATGGTAAAGCAACAGTACCATTATATACTATTCGTCCGGATTTTCCTGCAAAACAGAACTGCTCCTGAAACGTATCAGGAGCAGTGTTTCAAACCATTCGATATCAGACAACGGTGCGTCAACCATCGATTTCTGTCTGGTCAATCATATCCCATGCTTCATCCATGACGGCGCTGACAATCTCTCCGCCTTCAACGGTAATAACCACTTCGTGCGGGGTAATCACTTCAGCGACAATCTCGCCGGAGCGGTCACCGTAACCGGCATGGAGACTATCGAAGGTATAGACGAAATTCCAGGAAGCATCAGTTTCGAGTGCAACGGTCTCTACCAAAGTGAGTGTGTCTTCAACACCGTCGAATTCGAAGGTCGGGCTGTCTTTCACGAATTCTTCTGCAATCTCCCGGCTCGTTTCTTCCGTTACGGCATCGTCTTCCGACTTCTCTTCAGGTTCTTCATCTTCGATATCATCCTCGTCGTCGCTTTCGGATTCGCTCCCGGGTTTTACCTCTTTGAATTTCTGGTCGGCACCGCTCTCGGCTATTTGAGGCTGAATAAGGTATTTGCCGCTTCCGCCGGCTTTGATGACCGTGATATCATACACGAATGAGGTAGTGGCATTCTCACCGATGGTGAAAGGCTTTGAAATCTGTAACTTGTTGCTGGGCAACTGAACCTCAGTCCTTTCGCCGCCCAGTTCCTCTATCAGGATACCTTTTACTTCGGTCACATAGATAAACACCTTACTGTAGGTACCGGGAGACAGGTTTCCGCTCCAGATTTCCAGAGCATTTTCACCGGTCAACGGTTTCAGGTCAACTTCAGTGACATCAGGCGTAAATTCAAGCCAGCTTCCCGATTCACCGCCCTGCTGAACACCTATTTTCGAAATAGTAACGTTCACGCTGCTGAAATCATCGATGGCATTCACGTCATCGCTCAGTAAAAACCGGAAATTCGGAGCATCCTCCATCAATGACGGTGCCGTGGTTGTTTCCGTCCCTGAACAGGCGCTTATACCCAATGCCAAAAGCACCGTGATAAGGCACACGGCAACTGCTTTCATTATCTTCATATCGTTTTCCTCCTTACGGCCCTCGATATTGTTTCAAACTATATAACGGAGGAAGAAGAGTAGTTGTTACAATTGCCGAAGGGAACGACAATCTTCTCTTTCTTCCCTTTGGGTATTTCAT
>CAYSQK010000141.1:0-5453 GCA_964433075.1 uncultured Dehalococcoidales bacterium | reverse complement strand
GAATAGGGGCCGCTGATAACGTAGGAAACGCCGCCGCGGCCGTCGCCGCAGCCGCCGCCGGCTTCGGCCATGGCTAATAGTGCCGGCATGTGTTCCGGCTGGCAGCCGGCCATGACGCCGATGGTCGCAACTTTTTCAACGGTTGCATACCGTCTCATCGGCATGAAGTAGACGATATCGCCTTTCACTCCCGAACTGCCCATCTGATTGATACGGTCGCCGAGGCGGTGGTCTGCCTGGTACCTTACTATTTCATCTGCCTTGTGACTGGTGCCTTTCAGCATTTTCTGTACCAGTTCTTCCGTTGGCGGGACGACGGGCAGCCCGTCAGTGTACTTCATGATAGGTGCGTTATTGAAGAGTTGAGGAATCGGTTCTGACTGACTGAAGAAATCGAAGGCTTCCATCATGGTTCCCTCGAAGATATACCGGGGGTTCGCGGTTTCGAGTGTCTGCGGGTGCATTTCTTCTTCGGTAAGTGGTCTGACGAGTTCATTCATCAGTTTGTCGATCCACGATGACACATCTTCAGGTCCAGGGATGTGACGGGAACCCCAGATACGCCTGAGCGGGGCTATACCGTTTAGACGGCATGCTTCTTCCCAGCATTTGTCCTGGTCTTCAAATATAATGAACACACTCGGTATTCCCGCGGCTTCAATGGCTGATAATTGGGGCAACTGCTCCCATATAGCGCCGTGTCACCACACTACACCACGAATGAGTGCGTCAGTCTGTCCAAACTCATCTTCTGCCAGTGCCAGACTGCCGGCTTTCGTGCCGTGCGCCGCAGCGTAGCTGATGTTCCATTTTACCTGGGGGTACCGCTCGGGAAGCATCTTCGCCAGAGGAATCAGGATGCCTTGTTCGCCGCCGGCACCGATGCTGAGAGTGATTCGTGCTCCGTCGAGAGTCTTGAGACGAGGAGCAAGTGTCTTCAATGTGACCGGTTCCTGGTATCCGACAGGATTCAGGAATTTGTACGTTTCTGCCATTTCGTTCTCCTTATTGTTTCTGTTTGCCTGGTAATTGTCGACAGGCGTTATCGTAATACTGCATTATAACCTAAATCAGGCTGAAGCATGAAATCTTAAACATGTCACCCGTCGAGCGGATGGTGTCAACGTAAATCAACACAATATGATAAAAGTCACTTATCGAGTCGTATCACTTTGTGATATAGTCATCTATATTGATTCGGCAGCAGACTGGCTCTGCATGCCGTCTGGAATTCGATTACAAAAAAGAGAGAGGGGATATGGAAGAAAAATTTCGAAAATTGAAGCGGTTTAACCTCATCATGGGAGCCCTTCACCTGGTTCAGGGCATCGCCATGGCATTTCTTGCCTCGAGCGTCATACAGAAGATTGCCGAATTCAAGCCGGTTGTTACCCAGTACTACTTGACCTACAATACAGCAACACAGTCTCTCGAACTGACCAGTCGTGACTTGTTCGAACTGCCGTTCGGTTATCTGGTTGCCTCATTCCTCCTGATTTCGGCAATTGCTCACAGCCTGATTTACCTGAAAAGCAAGTCATACTTTGCCGGTCTGGAAAAAGGCATCAACAAGTTCCGCTGGTTCGAATATGCACTCAGTTCTTCCGTCATGATTGTCCTCATATCGACTCTGTTCGGTATCTACGATATCGGTTCACTGGTACTGATATTCATTGTCAATGCCGTCATGAATCTCTTCGGTCTTGTCATGGAACAACTGAACTCCGGCACGCAGAAAACCAATGTCAACTGGGGTCCGTTCGTCTGGGGTTCGATTGCCGGTATCGCACCGTGGATTGTCATCATCATTTACATGCTCGGTACCGGTAATTTCGATATGGTACCGTGGTTTGTCTGGGCAATCGTCGGTACCTACTTCGTCGCCTTCAACACCTTCCCGGTTAACATGATTCTGCAATACAAACGCATTGGAAAATGGCAGGATTACCTGTACGGTGAACGTACCTACATCGTCCTCAGCCTTGTGGCAAAATCAATCCTTGCCTGGCTGGTGTTGTTCGGGGCTATGCAGCCGTAGTCTTTTCAGGAATTATAGTTGAAAATAGGAGCGGGCATAACACCCGCTCCTATTATTTTTGCGAATGATTGTGCCTGACGGCATCACATCGGCATTGGTACCCCGAAGATAATGTTCTGTCCGCTCATGTGGTCGGAACCGTGTGACACCAGAAAGAGAACGGCTTCAGCCAGTTCTTCCGGCATCGCCATCATGCTCATGTCGACGGGTATTTCCCGTCCTTGTTCCTGACGTACCCTGGCCATGGCAGCCTGACGGCCTTCGCTCCATGTTGCGCTGGGGGTAACGCAGTTGACCTGGATATTAAACGGCGCAACCTCTCGTGCCAGTGCTTTGGCAAAACCGATGATGCCGGCCTTGGCTGCAGTATAGTCCGAATTGCCGGCCAGTCCTTCGATTGCCGCGATGGAGGATACGAGAACGATTTTTCCCGTTTTACGCTCAATCATGTGGTTAATGACTGCCCGGACGCAGTGGCGCGGTCCGTTCAGATTCATATCCATCATCCAGTCCCACAATTCTTTTGTTTGCTCGGCGACTGGAGCGCCTTTCATTGGAAAGTTACCCGTCAGTTTTGTCGGGAGGAGCGTTCCGACAATACCGCCGGCAGCATTAACGAAAATATCGATGTGACCGAATGTATCAAGGGTTTTTTTGACCATGGCATTGACCTGGTCTTCGTACCGGAAATCGACCTGTACAATAGAAGCGGTGCCGCCCTTCGCCTGTATCTCAGATGCAACTATACCGGCATTTTCCGGAACAACATCAGCAATCATTATCCTTGCGCCTTCCTGTGCCAGAAGGACCGATGAAGCTCTCCCGATTCCGCTCGCTCCGCCGACGATGAGGGCAACTTTGTCTTTCAGTTTCATGCTTGTATTCCTCCATACACAACTTATTGAAGCGCCTGGTAAACCAGTCGGGTAAAATCTTTTCGAAGGCGTCCCAGAATACTGTTGCCCATAACCTGGGTCAGCAGGATGGCGAACAAATCTTCGACCGGGTCGACGAAGAAAGTGGTCGCATACGCTCCGTCCCAGCCGAATGTTCCGGGCGAACCGGGGAGCAGAGAGTCGGCATTGCTTGTCTTGACGCTGAAGCCGAGACCGTAACCGTAACCGGGGCCCATCGGGTAAATGTTGAAATTTCCCGTATGGTTGACGGTCATCAGTTCGAGCGTTTTCCTTCCGATGATTCTGACACCGTCGAATGTCCCGCCGTTCAGAAGCATCTGGGTAAACCGTGCGTAATCGGACACAGTTGAAAGTAACCCGCCCGCCGAATAGAAAAACGTTTTCGGCCCGGTGACTCTGGCACTGGTGCTGGGAGAATCGATAAGTCCGAGATTCCCCCATTCGTTTTTCGTTTCGAGGTAGGCGGCTGCCAGCCGGGGGGCTTTTTCTTCGGTGAGGTAGAACATCGTGTCGTTCAGGCTCAATGGTTTGAAGATTCGTTCCCTGAAGAAAACGTCGAGCGGTTGTCCGGACAGTTTTTCGATGAGGACGCCGGCAACCGAGTGCCCCGGATTGTATTCCCAGTCGGTACCCGGTTGGAAGTTCAGCGGCCGTTTTGCAAATTTTTCAACAGCTTCTTCGAGAGTACCGATATAGGGTGGTTCGTTGGCAAGTTTATCCTTCGTTCCGGGAATCAGCGGTTTAGGGATCCGGTGCCCGGTATGAAACCGGATGGTATTCCACTCCTTCAAACTGAATCCGCCGGTATGGGTTAGGCAGTCAAGGAAGGTGATTTCCCGGTGAGCCGGTTCGGTAAAGTCGTGTTTTCCCCTGACGACCATATTTTTGAATGAAGGCAGCACACTGGAAATCGGCTGGTCAAGCAGGAAAAGACCGTCTTCATACAGCATCATCAGGCCGACGCAGGTGAATGGTTTGGTCATCGATGCCAGTCTGAATATCGTATCATCGGCGACCGGTTTCTCCGCTTCGATATCCATGAACCCGCGGCACTGGTGGTGAACAATTTTTCCGTGACGGGCGATGACTGTCAGGCTGCCGGGAATCATCCGGTTATCGATGTACTTCTGCAGGACGTTCCCGATAACTGCGAGGCGTTCGCTTGAAAAACCTTCTTTCTCCGGCGAGGTTAACGGAAGGCCTGGAATTGGGGAAACGGTTGGTGTATCAGCCAAAGGAGTGCTCCTCAATGGATTTTGCCCTAGTTTAGGGCGGCACATGAGGATAAGTCAAGAAAAATGGCACATCGATACCCTGAAAGGAATTGATTATGCTGTCTTCAGACGGATGCCGATTGGGCAGTGGTCAGAGCCGTATACATCGGGGAGGATGAATGCATCCGTTACCGAACCGAGCAGGTCTTCCGTGACGAAAAAGTAATCGATTCTCCAGCCGATGTTTCTTTCCCTGGCTCTCGATTTCATGTCCCACCATGTGTATTGTTCTGGGTCCTTGTTGAACTGCCTGAACGTGTCGACATAACCGTGCGCGATAAACGTGTCAATCCATGCCCGTTCGGCGGGGAGAAATCCGGAGACTTTTTCATTCTCTTTCGGGTGAGCCAGGTCAATCGGTTGATGAGCTGTGTTAACATCACCGCAGATGATGAGTTTTTTGCCTTGTTTCCGGAGCGATTCCGTATAATTGAGGAAGGCTTCATAAAAGTTCATTTTATATTGCAGACGTTCAGCGTTCTGCTTCCCGTTCGGAAAGTAGACGTTGAGAAGGGTAAATGCGGGAAAGTCGGTGATGAGTGCCCGCCCTTCGGTCTGAAAATCGGCAGGCTCGAAATCGTAGTAAACCGACAAAGGTTTTTCTTTGCTGAATGTACCGACGCCGCTGTACCCTTTTCTTTCCGGATTGTTCCAGCAGGTGTGGTATCCTGACGGCGACCGTAATTCTTCATCAAGCTGGTCAGGGAAAGCTTTCGTTTCCTGAAAACAGAGTATGTCGGGTGATTCCCGGGAAAGCCACTCGAGGAGCCCTTTTTTTTGGGCGGCTCTGATGCCGTTAACGTTCCATGACAGGATAGTGTATTCACTCATGACAGACGTGCCTGTTTCCTTTCTACTTAAAGACCGTTACCAGTGCCCCCGGTCCGGCATGGACACCGAGAACCGGACCGAGCCTGTAAATGTGCGGAACAAGGTTCGGCAGGAGCGATGACGCGTATTCGGACAGTGCCCGTGCTTCCTCGATGGTGGTGGTGTACCCGATTGCCAGTTCTTCGAGGTGAGAAGCTGATTTTATCATGTCGCGGATTTTATCGATTCCCTTTTTCTGACTGCGGACCATCCCGGAAGGGCGAAGTTCGCCGTCATGCAGCGCCAGCATCAGCTTGACGTGGAGTATCGATTCTATTTTTGAAATTGCCGGGGCAGCCATCCCGAGCAGATCGGAAGAGCACACGTCTGAACTCCAGTCACCGCTCATTATCT
>CAYSQK010000140.1:0-5457 GCA_964433075.1 uncultured Dehalococcoidales bacterium | reverse complement strand
GTGAATATCATCGACGGGATTCCTTTTAAGGAGCCCGATACCGACTAGCCTTCGGTCGATTCGTTCTTTTCCTGAGTATCGATGCCGGGAGTCTCGTCTTCTCCGGCCCCTTCCTCTTCCGAATCATCAGAAATATCGGATTCGCCGGCTGCGCTGTTCCTGATATCTTCGCTTTCTGTAAGTTCGGTATTCTCTATCTCAGGAGGGATGTCTCCGGCGGTCATCTCCATGAGAGGTTCAGATGCAGCAGGCACCGGCTCATAAGGAATTGGCACCGGCATCAGCCTGGCAAACCGGAAACCGTGGGTAGCGGCATTCTGAATAATCAAGCCGAGACCGATGAAGAACAGACCGGTAAACCGTTCGGTGGTAAACATGGTCAGAATAATTGCGCCGACCATCACCGCGAATCCCAGTATCCATCCGGATACCGAAGACATGAAGGTGGCTTTCCGCTCGCTTTGAATAATCCTCCAGAAGAGACTGTGAAAGAGGCGTCCGCCTTCGAGAGGATAAATGGGCAGGAGATGAAACAGGCTCAGCGTCAGGTAAAAGAAGGCAAGCCATTTGAACGGCATATCGAGCAGCAGGTGTTCTTCGCTCCCGAATATCAGGTGAATGAGGTAGAATATCAGGGTGATGGCAAAATTGCTCAGCATGCCGGATACCGTCAGCAGCATCTCCAGAGAAGGGGTATATGAGTCCTCTTCCGTCTGAATCAACCCTCCGAAGGCAAATATGGTAACCGTTTTCACGCGCACGTTCCGGGAACCGGCGATAATAAGCAGGACCGCTTCCCGAAGCAGCACCGCACCCAGAAACAGCCCGGCGGCGGCTATCCCGAGGATAACCCTGGTGCTGAGATCCGTTTCAGGCGAAAACTGGGTGCTGACCGTCCAGGGAATAAGGACGAATACCAGCAGCCATGAATAGTGAATGCGGATTCGCGTTCTGAAGAGCGTGCCTATATTGATGGATGATGATACTTTTCTGGTCATCGCCTATCATTATATCAGATATAGTCAAACAGGTAACTATCGAAAAAGAGCTGTTTTTTCATATTCAGGAACTTTCGTGTCCTACGGCAGATTCACGTAAACAGATTAAGTAGATTCCGTACTGGAAATAACCTGTACTTTGATATACAATAGACGCAGAGTTTTTCCATATTCAACCCCTAAAAAGCAGGAGTGTGTAAATGTCTGGTACTTTTGATGAAAAAGACATCGAGAAGATTACGAAGAAGCGCGTCGAATGGGAGCAGGGCACGCTGAAAAAGTCGCTGGAACGATTCGGCGTCGACGAACCACCCGACCGGTTTTATACTCCCATGGATATACAGGACTTCGACTTTATGGAGAAAGTCGGTTTTCCGGGAACGTATCCCTACACAGCCGGTATTTATGCCTGTCATGTTCCCGGCGCCGGACCGGTAACCGGAGGCGGTAACATCGGTGCCACCGGTAAAGGGATGGTCAGGGCCGGACGCTATTCCGGTTACGGCATGGCTGAAGATACCCGCGACTTTTATAAAAAGGAAATTCAACGCGGCAGGACCGTCGGCCCGAACCTGGCCTTCGACCTCCCGACACAGATTGGTATCGACTCCGATGACCCGCGCGCCCTCGGCGAAGTCGGCAAGACCGGCGTCGCCTTCGATTCCCTCCAGGATTTTGAAATCATCTACGAGCCTTACGAAGGAAAAAGCGGGCTCGATAAAATAGCCTCGAACTGGACGACAAATGCCCAGGCATTCGTCATCATCGCTGCCTATATCGCTCTGGCGCAGAAAAAAGGTATTGACCCGAAGACGCTCCGCGGTACGCCGCAGAACGATATTCTGAAGGAGTACGTCGCCCGGGGTACCTACATTTACCCGCCGAAAGAATCGTTGAGAATCTTCCGGGATATCCTGACATACTGCACCGAACATACACCGAACCTGAATATCTGCAGCATTGCCGCGTACCATATGAGAGAAGGCGGCGCGACCCGCGAACAGGCGCTGGCGTTCCATTTCGCCAATGCCATTACCTACCTGCAGATAGGGGTCGATGCCGGCATGAACGTCGACGATTTTGTCGGACGATTCAGCTTCAATACCCTCAGCGGTGACATGGAAATCATGAAGGAAATTGCCGCCCGCCGGGCTGCCCGCCGCATGTGGGCTAAAATAGTCCGTGACCGGTTCGGCAGCCAGAACCCGCGCAGCCAGATATACCGGGAAGCCGGCGGATTCGTCGTCGGCTGCGTATCATCGACAAAGCAGCGGGCTTTGAACAATCTGACCCGTACCGTCATCGGCGGTGTCGCCGGCGCGTTCTGCGGCTATATACCTTCAGTGGAACCACCGTACGACGAAGCCCTCGGTCTGGGCTGGAGCACGGAAGCCCAGCAGCTTTCCGAAGATGCTGCCCGTATTATTCAGTACGAAGCCAAATTGACCGACGTCATGGACCCGCTGGCAGGGTCATACTACATCGAAGCTCTGACCGACCAGATAGAAAAAGAGGCCTGGGACATCATCAACAAAATCGATGAAATGGGCGGTTCGCTGAAAGCTATCGAAAACGGGTACATGCAGAGCGCTGTCGCCAAGAGTGCCTATGAAAAACAGCGCCGGCTGGAGACAGGCGAAGATATCATTGTCGGCGTTAATGCCTTCACCGACGAGAGTGAACTGGATGTTAAGGTTCAGCAAATGGTTCCCTATCCGTACGACGCCGGCAAGCAGGCCAGTGCTGAAGAAAACCAGATTAAGAAACTGCAGCAGCTCCGTAAGAACAGAGATAACAAAGCAGTTGAAGCAGCCCTTTCCCGTCTGAAAGAAATCGCCAGGGATGAAAACGCCAACCTGATGGAAGCGACTATCGAAGCCGTTAAAACATACGCCACCATCGGTGAAATTTGCGGCGCTTTAAGGGAAGTCTTCGGTGAATACTCAGCCTACGGTGCGCTGTAAAATAAGCAACAATGAAGTTTATATAGGGGTATAAATTTATACTATGAGCAGTAAACGGCCAATAAAAGTTCTCATTGCAAAGCCCGGCCTCGATGGTCATGACCGCGGCGCCAAGGTAATAACGATGGGTCTGCGTGAAGCGGGAATGGAAGTCATTTACACCGGTCTCCGGCAAACACCCGAAATGATTGCCAAGGCCGCACTGGAAGAGCAGCCCGATGTCGTTGCGTTGAGCTGCCTGTCCGGCGCTCATCGCTCACTGTTCCCCCGCGTGGTGGATGAACTTCGCAAAAGGGACATGAGCAATGTCCTCGTTATCGGCGGCGGTATCATACCCGACGAAGATGCCCCGGACCTTCAGGCCAGGGGAATCAAAGCGGTCTTCGGTCCCGGCACATCGATTAAAGAGATAGCCGAATACATCAGGGAAAACGTTTAGCTGTCCGGAATTCGTAACAGACAGCACTACTTTCATTTTTAGTAAGGAGGATTTGTAATGTCCAAGAAACAGGTACCTCTGGTTGAAGGTCTCTTCACATGGCCTTCCGACCAGCCAAAGCTGATTGCCAGCAAATGCAAGAAATGCGGGACTCCGGCGTTCCCGGCGTCACCGTACTGCACCAATCCCGATTGTGAAAAGAAACTTGAAAACGTTGAGAAAGTCGAACTCAGCAACAGAGCGAAACTCTACACCTATGCCGTCCAGGCATATCCGATGCCGGCCCCGTTCAAGATGGAACCGTTTGAGCCGTTCCCGCTCGGGATGCTCGATTTTCCGGAAGGATTACGTGTCCTTGGCATGCTGACCACCGAAAAAGTAGAGATAGGGATGGAAATGGAAATGACCGTCAGGAAACTCTACGAAGATGACGAAAACGAATACATCACCTGGGCTTGGAAGCCGGTAAAATAAGGACAGGAGAGAAAACATTATGAAAAATAGAGATATTGCTATAGTTGGCGTCGGCGTCCATCCTTATGGTAAATGGCCCAACAAGTCCATGCCCGAAATGGGATGCTACGCTATCAGCCAGGCACTCGAAGATGCCCACATGAAATGGCGCGACATTCAGACAATGGCCTGCGGCGCCTATATGTGGATTGCTGACCAGGGCGGCGTACCTTCGCTGCTGCTCGGTACCGCCGTTTCGACCATGATGGGGGGCACCGGAATCCCCTGCGTTAACATCGTCAACGCCTGTGCTACCGGACAGACAATCCTTCGGGAAGCCTGCCTGGCAGTCGCCAGCGGCGAACATGACATCGCCATCGCCGTCGGTACCGATAAATCAGCCGGCGGTTTCTTCAGACCTCAGGGTAATGACAAGAAATTCGACAATGACTGGCTCCGTTATGCCATGACCGGCGAAACCAATCCCGGTTACTGGGCGATGGAAATGCGCCGCAGAATCCATGATTGCGGAACGACCGAAGAAGATATGGCCATGGTCAAGGTCATCACCAGTAAAGGCTCCGTTCATAACCCGAACGCCCGTTACCGCAAGGAATATACCCTCAAAGAAGTCCTCGAATCACCGATGGTTTGCGACCCGCTCCGTCTCTACGAAATCTGCGCCACCAGTGACTCGGCTTCAGCGATAATCGTTGTCCCGATGGACCAGGCAGAAAAATACACCGACCGGCCTATCCGCATCAACGGTCTGGCAGTCGGTTCACCTTCATTCGGCGACCCCTGCATCCCGCTGACCTACCTCAGCGCCCTGCCGAAAGCCGATGTCGGTACTCTCGGATGGAGCGAAAGCCGCAACGCTCTCGCTGCTGCCTACAAACAGGCCGGTATGACCCCGAAAGATATCGACGTCATCGAACTGCCTGATAACAGTTCATGGCACTACCTGACCTATATGGATATGATTCTCCAGCTTCCCTACGGCGGCTCCGATAAACTTCTCCGTGAAGGGTACTTCAATGTACCGGACGGGAAAGTACCGGTTTGCCCCAGCGGCGGATTCGGCGCTTTCGGTGAAGCAACCGTCGCCCAGGGTCTCTGGCAGTGTATCGAGATTGTCTACCAGCTTCGCGGCAACCTCGGCCCGAGACAGATAACCAACAATCCCAAGATCGGTCTTGCCCAGAGTTACGGATATGCCGGTAACAACGGCGTCTGCATCATGAGCAAAGCCTTCTAAATCATCACTGATAACGTATTCTGGAGCAGGCTGAAGGACAACCGACAGCCTGCTCTGTTTATAAACAGGAGGTTATAATGCTGAAAGGCATAAGTCATACCGGAATAGCGGTTAAGAACCTTGATGAAGCTCTCAAGGTCTATGAAACACTGGGAACGAAAACAGGAGAGATTCACGAAGCTCCGGAGTCAGGGATGAGAGCTGCCATGGTTCTGGCCGGCGCCAGCACCCTCGAACTCATTGAACCGATTGGTGACGGCGGCGTCATCGCCAAATTTATCGAAAGCCGCGGCGAAGGCATCAGATCGGAAGAGCGTCGTGTAGGGAAAGAGTGTAGGATAGGGT
>CAYSQK010000139.1:0-5490 GCA_964433075.1 uncultured Dehalococcoidales bacterium | reverse complement strand
CTCAACACCCATTCTGATCTCATACCGAGCTTCATCTGAATGTCCCGATTGTTTACCCGGTTTTTCTTCATTTCACTCGCCCGCACAATCAGCTGAACCTGCCGAGAAAGCATGAAGAGCAGGTACACGGGGGCTACACCGGCGAAAAACTGGTCCTGAAGAATTTTCTGCGCCTGCTCGCCCCTGAATTCAAGAATGGAATCCACCAGGTCAAAAACACTGGTATGCTGACTCGAGGCAACAATCAAGGCGACATCCTCTTCGGTAATCGTTCTCCCGTCACTGTACAGGAGCAGTTTATTGACTTCATTCGCCATTGCCCACATGTCGCTCCCGACAATCCGGGCAAGGAGGCTAACCGCCTTCGGAACGATGGTGCCGTGTTCTTCGGCAACTTTCTTCTTAATCCATTCCTGCAGGTCAGCGTCTTTCGGTAACGGGAAGTTTTTAACGACGGCTTTTTTCGAAACTGCCTTGAACAACGGATTTTCACCGGAGATAATGCCCTCGACAAGCACCAGTATCGTCGAATCCGGTACCCCGGCGGTAAGAAAGTCGGTAAACGCGGTCACTTCATCCTGCACGGCGCTTTTTTTCGTCCTGCCGGTGGTACTTTTTGACCGGCGGGATTTTCCCTGACTTTCAAAACGCCCTATCAGACCGTTAACGATAACCAGCCGTTTGGGACTCATGAAGGGAATGGTCTCGCAGGTGACTTTCAGTTCGGAAAACGAACAATTTTGTCCTTCGAGTACCGTCGTACTCATAGAAAGGACATCAGCATCTCCGATTTCACGCTTAATCGTTTCCAGCGCCTGGCTAACCGAATAGTCGTCGGGGCCGGCGAGAACATAAATCAATCTCAGACTCTCCCATACGTATTTTATGCAGGTATTATGCCGTGCTTTTTGAACGGCCGGGTTTCCTGTTTATCCAGCAGCATCTCCAGGCTTTCAATCAAGCGTGACCGGGTTACCGACGGGTCGATAACATCGTCGATATGGAGATGTTCGGCGGCCCGGTACGGCACCGCAGTTTTCTCCCGGTATTCACTGATTTTTTCTTTCAGCAGTTGTTCAGAATTTTCAGCGCTCTCAAGTTCACGTTTATAGATAATCGGGGCGGCTGCCTCAGGCCCCATCACGGCGAGTTCGGCACTCGGCCAGGCAAACTGAAAATCAGCCCCGAGTTCACGGCTGCACATGCCGATGAAAGCTCCGCCGATGGCTTTCCTGATAACGACGCTGATTTTGGGAACGGTGGCTTCCGAGTAGGCATAGAGCATTTTGGCTCCGTGACGGATGATACCACCCCACTCCTGACCGGTTCCGGGGAGATAGCCGGGGACATCGACGAAGGTAATCAGCGGAATATTAAAGGCATCACAGAATCTGATAAAGCGGGAGGCTTTATCACTGGCATCGATATCGAGAACACCGGCTTTTGACATCGGGTTATTAGCAATCACGCCAACCGAATACCCGTTCAATCTCGTAAAACAGGTAATGATGTTCGTCGCGAAAAGCGGGAAGAGTTCGAAATAATTGCTGCCATCTTCCTTCCGGTCGAAGACCCGGCTGATTATTTTATGCATATCGTACGGTCGGTATGACTCTGCCGGAACGACGTTGAATAATTCGGAATCGATGCGGTCCAGGGTATCACCCCAGTCCACGCGGGGAGGTTTTTCTCGATTATTCGAAGGCAGAAAACCGAGCAGCGACCTGATATTCTCGAAACACTCTGACTCGCTGTTTTCGGTTCTCGCGGCTACGCCGGCTTTTTTCTGGGCAGCGACGGCGCCGCCAAGTTCTTCATCAGATATCTCCTGTGCCATGACCGACTTGACGACTCTCGGACCGGTGATGTACGCGTAACTGATGCCTTTGACCATGAAGATGAAGTCCATGAGGGCCGGCGAGTAGACGGCGCCTCCGGCATTCGGCCCGAGAATAGCGCATATCTGAGGAATGACGCCCGACGCCTGAGTGTTTCGATAAAATATCTTGCCGAAACCGGCCAGGGCATCAACCCCGTCCTGGATTCTGGCTCCGCCGGAGTCATTGAGCCCAACAACCGGTACCCCGCTTTTCAGGGCGGCGTCCAGCAGGTTGGCGATTTTCTGAGCATGAATTTCCCCGAGGGTTCCGCCGTTACTGGTAAAGTCCTGAGCGTATATGTAGACTTTTCTTCCGTGTATGGTACCGAATCCGGTAATGACACCGTCAGCGGCTATTCCCTGCGCCTCGCCGCGGCTCTTCGCGAAAATGCCTGTTTCCCTGAACGTATTATCATCGAGGAGAGCATCGATTCGTTCCCGCGCGGTCAGTTTCCCTTTCGCTTTTTGGGATTGAATACGTTCTGCGCCGCCCATTTGTTGAACGGATTCCCGCCGCATTTTCAGATTATCAAGCTGTTTCGTTTTATCCTGAAATTCTTCTGCCATACGCCTCCGCTTTTACGTCAGTATTACGATTGTTCTTCGGTCGTCCAGTTCTGCATAAGCTGCTTCACTTTTTGAGCGAGTTTCGGATTCGACCGTAACCTTTCGATGAATATCGGGCATCCCTCGACTAACGAATTTTGAGCTGCCGATGCCATGCTTGAAAGAAGGTTCTCCATACCCAAATCGCCTTGTGAGGCAGCCTTCATACCGGGATTAGACTCCATCTGCCGGCGTAAATCTTCGGTGGTAAATCTCATCGGAACAACGCAGGATTTATACCAGGGACACTCCTTGCACTGCACTATCCCGTAGGCTTCACTGAATGCATCTCCCATTGTTTCTTCTCCTGTTTTCTCTATGGTATATTCTTCCTCCCCTGATTCGGAAGGAAACGGTTTAGGCTTTGTTCTGAATTATACCATTCATGGTGTCGAAACAGATAGTCGGAACATTTACGTTAATACCCTGTTTCATCTTCCTGTGAATCGCCTATAATTAATACGTGGATATGAGGAGGAAATTGTGAAAGAAACACCCGACTTCAAAAAGCTGTTTCAACCGGCTTCGATGGCAGTCATCGGAGCATCGAGTGACAAATTCAAAGGCGGAGGACGCTTTTTACGAGGATTCATCGATGACAAGTTCAAAGGGAAACTGTATCCTGTCAATCCGGCAAAAAAGCAGGTGATGGGACTGAAATGTTACCCGAGCATTCTCGATATTCCGGGAAAAGTTGACCTCGCGTATATTGCCGTACCGTCAGGGGCTGTCCCGGGCGTTATCACGGAGTGCAGTCAAAAAGGGGTCGAATTCGCGGTTGTCCACAGCGCCGGATTTTCGGAACTGGGTGAAGACGGGAAAAAACTTGAAGCGAAGCTCCTGAAAGCCGTGAAAAACGGGAAACCGAGAATAATCGGACCGAACTGCATGGGACTGTACTCACCTTCCGCGCACATCAACACCGTCGTCATCGACCATTATCCTGACGACAAATCAGGTCCGGTGTCATTTATCGCCCAGAGCGGCTGGGTACCCCATAACGTTCTTCAGATGGGGCATCAGAGAGGCATCCGTTTCAACACGGCAATGAGCATCGGCAACCAGAGTGATATCACACTGGAAAACCTGCTCGAACATTTAATCGACGATGAAAAGACGAAGGTCATCTCTTTCTACATCGAAGGGCTGAAATACGCTTCTGATTTTCTTGAACTCGCAAAACGGGCAACCAGAAAAAAACCGGTCATCGTCTGGAAAGGCGGCAGAAGTAATATCGGCAGCCGGTCAGTTGCTTCCCATACCGGCTCTCTGGCTGGTAACAACACCATTTTCGAAGCGGCCATGAAACAATGCGGCGTATCCATCGCTTACAACATTGAGGAACTCATCGATCTGATGGCAGCATTTACATGTCCCTGTTTACCGAAAGGGACCAAACTGGGAATACTTGCAGAATCAGGCGGCGGAGCTGTTGCCGGAGCAGATTCGGCTTTTGAATTCGGCCTCGACATACCAGTACTATCCAAAGCAAGACAACAGGAACTCACCGACAGGCTTAAAGGAGTCATTCCCCCATTCTCTGCGCCGAAAAACCCAATCGACCTGGTATGGCCGCCGATGGAAAACAGGGTAAAAATACTGGTCGACTGTGCCGAGATACTGCTCAAAGAGGTCGATTCGCTGATAATAATGGACTATGCGGTTTTCAACAGTGACTATGTAAAAGGTATGCAGGACCTGCAGAATCGCGTCCGAAAGCCCGTATTTCTGGCGCCGTGCTTCCCGGCGAAACGTCAGGCTGAACTGGCGAAGCTGACGCTCAAGGGAGTACCTTCATTCACTATTCCCGAAAGAGCCGTCAAGGCGATGGCCACGGCAGTGAAATATTCGCAGTACGTGCAATCAATCAAATAGCTTCGGCAAACGATTAATCTATATCAATACGCCCGGCGATTAACGCTGCCCTGATAAGGTCTGACGGGTAATTGATATCGAAAAAAGTAAGAAGTTCCGGGTCGAACCGAACGATTTCTTCAGTCTGAATGTAGCGTACCTTCAGGTCATCGATAAAAGAATGAACGCCGAGTCGCTTCGTTCTCAATCGTTCTTCGATAACCGCAGTACATTTTTTCAAATACACTGCATGGAGGGGTTCTTTCATGCCTTCATCGAGCAGCGGAACAACCGCATCATACCCTTCCGAGTGTTGTACCATGTACCGGAGCAACGGCTCATTCAGGAACGGCATGTCGCACCCGACAACGATGCTCGTTTCGCAGAGAGAGGCCATCAGGCCGGTGTATATACCTCCAAGAGGTCCGTTTTCCGGGTAGACATCAGTGACAATTCTGTATTCCCCGTCGAGCTGAATCTCAGGAAATTCCCGCGAGGTGACGACGATTACCTCGTCGGTTATCAGATGCAGTTTATCATAGACACGCTGCACCAGACTTTTCCCGGCGACGATTTCAAGGGCTTTATTCTTCCCCATGCGCAGGTTTTTTCCACCCGTGAGAATGACTGCCGCGGTTTCCATGTATTCACCACTTTAACGTTTTATACCACCATATACTAACACAACATACGACGAGAAAAAGAAAACGCGGGACAACCACGTCATTTTTCGTTTTGTTGCCCCGCGTTTTGTGTTTTTAAGAAGAACCTATTTGTTTAAACCCGATGCTTCAATAATCTGAGGTACTTTCTTTTCCCAACCGATAGCCATGATGTGAACACCCTGACAAAGGTCTTTAAGGCCTTTAATCAAGTCAGCGGCGATTTGAATACCCATCGCCGTTTTGTCCTCTGAGTTTTTCAGTTTCTGAATAAGGTCTTCCGGTACGAAAACACCGGCAACGCTCTTATTCATATACCGGGCCATACCAACGGACTTCAGAGGAATAACGCCGGCCAGAACAGGGACACCGAAGCCGGCAACTCGTTTCATGAACCTATCGAATAAATCGACATCATAAATAGCCTGGGTTTGAATGAATTTCAGATCGGAAGAGCACACGTCTGAACTCCAGTCACGAGATTCCATC
>CAYSQK010000138.1:0-5522 GCA_964433075.1 uncultured Dehalococcoidales bacterium | reverse complement strand
TGCTCTTCCGATCTGTTATCGTTCAAGTCGCACCCGAAGATATTGAGAAGGTGCGGGAAATCATCAAGAAAGATAAGGAATTGTCATCCCGAATCAGTGAAATAAAGGAACTGAAGTGCTCGGGTGGTTCGATTGTCGAAGATTCCGAAAGTGGAATCAGCATCGATAATACCTTTGATACCAGGCTCGAATCACTGCTTCCTAAAGTATTACCTGAAATCAGTCAAGAACTTTTCGGTTTATAACAGGAGAACAATAATTTGCCAGGAATAGGATACGCTTTCATTTCAGCATACCTGAAAGGTGAAGAAGCCCGGATAGTGAAATCCGAGCATTTCCGGGCTTTGGAAAAAGCACCGAATTATCAGGATGCTGTTGAAATCATACGAGATACGGATGTAGGCACGTTTCTGGAAGGTCTCGATATCAAAACCTTTGATGAACTCGATCAACAATTATGGGTTTACCTTGGTCAATGTCTTGAGACAATCCAATGGTTCAAGAATATCCCTGTCGAAGCACGTACAATACTTGACACGTATGTGACAAAGTACGACATTCAGAATATCAAGACGGCTATACAGAACATTCTTACCGGAGCCAGGACACCAGGAATACCCGCAGGAACCATCTTTCATAACGGATACCTTGATAATCTGGTTCGTTCTGCCAATCTTAATGACGTTGTAACGATAGTCAACGACTGTGGAATGGCTGATTACGCAGTCATCCTCGATCAATACAAAACGGAAGACGGTTTTCAAAAAGAAATATTAACCGATACTGGCCTTGAAAACCTGTATTACTCAAAGCTTATCAATACCGCAAAAAAGGTTAAAGACAGCGCCGCATTACTCAAGGTGTTCTACACGTTAATCGATATGACAAATCTGCAGATCGTTCTTCGGGCAGTTTTAGGAGATTCGAATACAAATGCCTCCGGTAAAGTCATTGAAGGCGGATACATGCTTTCTGACCGACTGTTGAGAGAGATTCTCGTGCAAAAAGCCGGAGACGTTTCCTCGAAGATTGAAAGTTCTGTGTTTCGCGGTTTGGCAGATGAGATATTAACAAGTTTCGAAAAGGACCACAACATATCAATAATCGACGAACTAATCGACAAGTTCAAGTTTAAAACAATCAGTGATACCCTTTCACCGGTGAACATGTCTCCGGCAGTTGTGATATGGTATATCTTTTGTAAAGAAACAGAGTTGCGTAATGTCAGGCTGATCCTGAAAGCGACGCTCGACAATATTCCTTCTGAGGTAATCAGGAGTTATCTGGTTTATTCATCATGATAAATGAACAATCAACAATAGCTGTTATCGGGGATTCCGACCTTGCAACACTTCTCAGGCTCGCAGGGCTCGGAAGATACTACATTATCGAAAAAAGCGACACGATTAAAAACGATGTCAGAAATACAATGAATGAACTGGTCAATGAATCAGGTATCAGTATCATCGCTATACAAGTCGATTATGCAGAGTACGTTCGAGATATTATCGATAACGTTGCTGAAGAAAAACGATTGTTTCCGGTTATCATTGAAGTTCCTTCGAAAAACAGTAAAGGAACAGAAAACGCCGCCGCGTATTATCGGGCATTTGTCAGAAAATTCGTTGGTTTCGATATAGAAATTTGATGGTGTTCAAGGAGGCAGGACGCAATGGGTGAAATATGGAGAATTTCCGGTCCCGTCATTATCGCAAAAGGAATGAAAGGGACTCAGGTATATGAAGTCGTTGAAATCGGCAACGAAGGTTTGATTGGTGAGATTATTGGACTCGAGGGCGATAAAGCCGTCATACAATCTCATGAAGAGACACAGGGTCTGACACTTGGTGAGAAAGTACGTGGAACCGGCGCAATCCTGACCGTCGACCTTGGCCCCGGGATTGTGGGTTCAATTTATGATGGAATCCAGAAATCACTCACAACGCTCATGGAAACGAGTTCATTTCTCAAAAGAGGTTCAAAAGCGTCTGCCATACCGCTCGATAAGAAATGGGATTTCACTCCTGTCATTCAAATCGGAGACATGGTACACGAAGGAGACATCGTTGGGACAGTACCTGAAACGCATTTGATTGAACACAAGATAATGATTCCACCAGGCATCAATGGAACAGTGAAAGATATAAGAAAAGGTGAGTTTACAGTCGAAGAAACCATCATACGTCTGGAATCAGATGGTACCATCATCGATTTACCGATGATGCAGAAATGGCCTGTTCGAAAACCCCGTATCTATAAGGAGCGATTCAAAGCCTCCCAGTTGCTTGTAACCGGAATGAGAATTCTCGATTATATGTTCCCGCTCGCGCTTGGCGGTAAAGCGGCTATTCCCGGCGGGTTCGGTACCGGTAAAACCGTTACTTTACAGCAGCTTGCCAGATGGGCTCAAACACATCTCAATATTTACGTCGGGTGTGGAGAGCGCGGTAACGAAATGGCTGATGTATTATACAGTTTCAGCCAGTTACAGGACCCCAATACCGGGCGATTGCTTCAGGAAAAAGAGGTATTTATTGCAAATACATCCAACATGCCGGTGGTTGCCCGTGAAGCCAGCATTTTCGTCGGGGTAACAATGGCTGAGTACTACCGTGACATGGGCTATGATGTACTCATGGTCGCTGACTCCACATCGAGATGGGCTGAAGCAATGAGAGAAATTGGCGGACGACTTGAAGAAATGCCCGGTGAAGAAGGATATCCTGCCTATCTCGGCTCGCGTCTTTCCTCATTCTATGAAAGAGCCGGACTCGTTGAATGCATCGGCAGTCCTCAGAGACGAGGGTCTGTAACCATTGCAGGAGCGGTGAGTCCTCCCGGAGCAGACTTCTCTGAACCGGTAACACAAAACACGTTGCGAATTGTCGACGCTCTCTACTCTCTCGACGCATCGCTCGCTAACAGACGACATTTCCCGGCGATTAACTGGTTATCAAGCTACAGTCTGTACGCCGATGCAGTAGAAGGGTGGTGGTCAGAAATCGCCCCTGACTGGGCATCGACCCGCTCAAACGCTTTACGGATTCTTCAACAGGAATCAGAACTTGAAGAAATCGTCAGACTTGTCGGACCGGAAGCACTCCCTGACGGAGACAAGTTATTGATGACCGCTGCCAGAATGTTACGTGAAGACTTCCTGGCTCAGAGTGCCTATCACGAAATAGATACCTACTGTATTCCTTCAAGAGCACAACTCATGCTGAAAACAATACTACGATACTATGAACTGGCTCAGGAAAAATTAAGCGGGGGTACCGACGTTAACGATTTACGCACATCACCCTTACTGACCAGGATATCTCGTCTGAAAGATATTTCGAACGAAGAGTTTGAAAACAAGGTAAAAGAGCTCTGGACCGAAATGGAAACAAATCTCACCGCTTCCAAAGGAGGTGCGTAGTGGCAGACTCTCCTCTCTACATTAAAGAAACGCAGTCATTTCAAAAAGCAAAAGGTTCCCTGTTGATAGCCGATTTCATACCGGGTATTCAATATGGTGAAATCGTCGATGTTGTCCTCTCTTCCGGAGAAATTAAACGCGGAGAAGCAATCGATATCAGTGAGGATTCAACGATTATCCAGGTATTCGGGGGTGTCAGTGAAGTAGACCTGGCGGGAAGCAAATTGCGATGTCGGGGAGAAACACTGAAACTCCCCGTATCACCGGACATGCTCGGCAGGGTTTTCGATGGAATGGGTAATCCGATGGACGGCGGGCCTGAAATTATCCCGGTTGCATACAGAGATATTAACGGAGAACCCATTAACCCAGCTAAACGCGAACCACCTGCTGAGTTTATCGAAACAGGTATCTCTGCTATTGACGGGCTGAATGCTCTGGTAAGGGGACAAAAACTTCCCATATTCAGTGGTTCCGGTCTTCCTCACAACAAAATCGTTGCTCAGATAATCAGACAAGCGACCGTAAAAGGAACCGATGAAGGATTTGCTATTGTCTTTGGAGCCATCGGGGTAAGCTACGACGATGCCGCTTTTTTCATTCAGAATCTTGAAAAGACAGGTGCACGAGAAAGAACCATTGCTTATATCAACACCGCATCTGACCCGGTCATCGAACGAATGTCGACACCTAAGCTGGCTCTTACGGCAGCTGAATATCTGGCGTTCGATTTAAAAATGCATGTACTCGTCATTCTCAGTGATATGACCAACTATTGTGAAGCGCTTCGTGAACTCTCAGCAATGAGAGAAGAGATTCCCTCAAGAAGAGGCTATCCGGGATACATGTATACCGACCTCGCTTCGCTTTACGAACGGGCAGGCAGAATCAAAGATCAGGAAGGGTCAGTCACCGTCATGCCTATTCTCACCATGCCGGATGATGACATAACGCACCCGATCCCTGATTTAACGGGGTATATTACAGAAGGTCAGATAGTCGTATCACGAAATCTTGAAAGAAACGGGGTATACCCGCCCATCGATGTATTCCTGTCACTTTCGCGGATGATGAAAGAAGGTATCGGTCCCGGAAAAACGCGTGAAGATCACAATAATGTATTCATGCAGTTATATTCAGCATATGCGGAAGGATGTGATCTCAGAGAAATATCAACCATCGTTGGAACCGATGCGCTCAGTGAACGCGACAAGGTTTACCTGACAATCGCTGACCGATTTGAGAATGAATTCCTCGCGCAGGGTGAAAACCAAAAACGAACGATTGAAGAAACCCTCGATATCGGCTGGAAACTATTCTCATCTTTACCCGAAGAAGATTTGAAACTCGTCAGTCAGGATTTGATTAAAAAATACCTGCCTAAATACAAAAATGCGGTGGAAAACCGGTAAATGACGCAACAAAGTACAAGAAGACTCACCAAAATTGAGCTTATCAGGATGCGAAAGCGTTTAACGCTTGCCTCCAAGATACGAAGGATACTGAAAGACAGGCTTTCAATACTTGTCATGGAGTTTCTCCAGATAGCCCGAGAAACAGTTGAAGCCAGGCAAAATCTTAATGACCATTTTAAAGACGCATTTACTTCTCTCTCCATCACCTCGGGTTATCACGGGTACATCGCCCTTGGCAAGGAAATATCCGGAGCTGAGAAAGAACTTGAAATTGTATCCGGAACACGCAATATCGCAGGAACCAAGGTTCCATTACTCGAAATGAAAGATACCGGCACAAAAAAAGACGGCTACAGCCAGGTTGACACATCTTCTTACCTGGACAGAACATCTCAACTCGCCGAAAAATGCCTTGATTCGTTAGTTACGCTTTCCGAGCTTCAAAGTACTCTGGAAATCCTCGGAAAAGAAATCAGTAGAACCAAGAGAATAGTGAACGCTCTTGAATATATGGTTATTCCGAATCTCGAAAAAACCATTCGCTTTCTTCGAATGAAGTTTGAAGAAAGAGACAGGGAAGAGAAAGCACGCTTGAAGCAGGTAAAGCTGCTGCTTGAAAAAAGAGATGCGCATGATTGAGATCGGAAGAGCACACGTCTGAACTCCAGTCACCGCTCATTATCGCG
>CAYSQK010000137.1:0-5562 GCA_964433075.1 uncultured Dehalococcoidales bacterium | reverse complement strand
ACGTACGGGTCTGTATTCGATACCGGATGAAACGATTCAGACAGGAAGTCAGCTTACAGTCCAATGAAAATCTGAAGAACCTATGTGACTGGCGGAGGATAACCAGGCTTACCAGCCAGGGCTCTCGATGGTGAAGGAGTCATCGAAACGGAAGATAAAACAGGCGGGGCTCCTGCTACCTCCTCCTCAGCTTGGCCTGTATTCTGGCTACCAGTTCACCCATATGAAACGGCTTTTTTACAAAGTCATCAGCTCCGGTTAACAACGCAGTCGAAATATTCGCTGATTCTCCCAGTCCTGAAAGCATGATAACCGGAACTTCGGAAAACTTTCTGACTTCCTCGAGGGTCTGAAATCCATTCAATCCGGGCATCTTGATATCCATGATAACCAGGTCATAGGACATTTCGCGAATCATTTCGATTGCATCCTCACCTCCCGAGGCTTCGGCAACCGCATATCCCTCAATCTCAAGCGCCTGCCGTAATACCCGGCGCATCAAACTTTCATCGTCAACCACCAGGATACGTTCGTCCATGGCTTTCACCCCCCCGTCATCCGTCATTACCTTTGCCCATCAAAAAATGACAAATTTTTCACCTTGGTATTCTGTATATCACACATATACCAATCCACAATATCTGAATTATACCAGTAAAAAGCAAAATTGACTATCCGCCCTTTCAACAAATATACTTCTGTAGACCCTTTTCAACGAATGAAGAAAGAAATCCCTCTGATGGATGAAACCTTCCGGCTAAAATATCGATGGTACATGCTGGCACTCATCGCGCTGACCGGCACGTTTGTCACAGCCATACCCTATATCTGCATGCCGGTGCTCTTCAATGAAATCGGTGAGGACCTCGGGCTCAGCGTCGTAGAAATCGGCACCGTCTGGGGAATGGGAAATCTGGCCGGTATCGTTATCAGCCTTATCGGCGGTATCATCGGTGACCGTATCAGCACGAAGTGGCTCCTTGGTATCTGCAGCATTCTTGTCGGCGTCACCGGCGCCCTGCGGGGTCTTTCGACCGATTTCGTCTTTCTTTCGGTTACCATGCTGGTCAACGGTATTTTCAGACTTATCATCCCGGTTAACATCACGAGAACGACCGGACTCTGGTTCAAGGGAAAAAACCTCGGGGCAGCCATGGGAGTCGGCGCTATGGGCATGGGACTCGGACTGGCAATCGGTCCGATGATAAGTGCCACCGTCATGTCCCCTCTGTTAGGTGGATGGAGAAATGTTCTGTTCCTGTACGGCGGCATTTCCGTTTTCTTCGGTTTTCTGTGGCTGATATTCGGAAAAGACCCACCAACCTGGGAAAAAGAACCCTCAGAAAGGGTCCCCTTATTCCAGACACTGGGAAAACTGATACGAATGAAATCGGTCTGGCTGATAGGGCTGACGCTGATGATGCGGACCGCCAGCATGATGGGCATGTCCGGCTACCTGTCTCTGTACCTGAAAAACCAGGGATGGGCAGACGCGGCCGCTGACAGCACCCTCTCGTCGTTCTACATTATCAGCACCATTTTCGTCATTCCGCTTACCGCCCTGTCCGACCGAATCGGCAGCCGGAAACTGATACTGCTCCTCGGCTTCATTACCAACACAGTCGCGCTCGGCCTCCTGCCGCTCGTTGACGGCGGAGCCGTCATCGGGCTGATACTCCTCGCCGGCATGTTCATGGACGGCTACATGGCCATCAACACCACCATTCTCATGGAGACGAAGGGCATTGAATCACGGTATACCGGCGCGGCGCTCGGCATCATCTTCACCATCAGCAATATCGGCAATGTTATTTCACCGCCTGTCGGCAACAGTTTCGAAAGCATCCATCCCGGGCTTCCGTTCACCTTCTGGGCAGCTATTTCGGCCCTCGGTCTCATTACCCTGTACTTCGTTAAAGAAACCGGCCGGCGAAAAAAACTGTTCGGGACACCATCGTCACTCGAATAATCGTGTAGCATTTCTCTTCACGAACGTATATAATTGGCGCAAATGTAACGCCTTTATACTGCATGAAGGAGGTTTTATGAGTACGGAATCGATTGAATCACGATTATCCCGACTTGAAACCATGGTCAGGGACCAGCAGAAAAAAATCAGCGAGTTCGAAGACCGGGAAGCCATACGACGGCTTCAGTATGCCTACAACTACTACGTCGAACACATGCTCGGGCAGGACGTTATCGACTGTTTCGCCGACGATCCGGAAACAACGCTCAACTGGCTCGAAGGGCAATGGAAAGGCAAAGAAGGGGTAAAGAAATACTTTGCCAAGGCCGCCCGCGGCGAAAATCCCCCCGGTTTCATGCACCAGCTCATGCCGACTGCCGGACTGATTACCCTCAACCCCGACGGTAAAACAGCCCGGGGGCGATGGTTCGTCTTCGGGGGTGTCTACGTCCCGAACGACAAAGGGAAAGTAGAAGGCGGGGCGCTCGTCAGCGGTATCTACGAAATCACCTACATCAAGGAAAACAGCGTCTGGAAAATACTCCGGATAGACTGGTTCATTCCCTACAGCGCCCGGATAAACGAGTGGGGGCAGCCGGAAGACATCGGGACGATGATTATAAAGGCGGCTGACAAACCACAGGATGGAAAATCAGGTGAAGAACCGGCATTTCTGGTACCGGATATCCCGATTGATAAAAACGACCTCCGTTACGTATCCGGTTACATCCTGCCGCATCACTTTCCCCACCCGGTTACCGGCAAGCCGTCGACGGAAGCGAAACACAATGCCCGCCTCAAGCCGTTAAATCTGATTTAATAATGGATACAAAGAACAAAGGAGGTAAAAATGTCGAAGGTAACCCTGACCGTCAACGGGGTGAAGAAAACGGTGGATGTCAGTCCTGATACCGTCCTTCTCGACCTGTTGAGAGATACCCTTCACCTGACCGGAACCAAGCAGTCATGCGACCGTAAAGGGCAATGCGGCGCCTGCACCGTCATCGTCAATGGTAAGGCAGTTCGCTCGTGCCTGCGAAAAGTCGTTGACCTCGAAGGAGCGGAGGTTATATCGATTGAAGGCCTCGGAACGCCCGATAATCCGCACCTGATACAGGAAGCATTCGTTCTGGCGGGGGCAATCCAGTGCGGGTTCTGCACGCCGGGCATGATTATGGCAGCGAAAGTACTGCTCGATGCCAACCCGAATCCAACGCTGGCAGATATCAAGAAAGCCCTGGCGCACAATCTCTGCCGGTGTACCGGCTACACGAAAATAGTCGATGCCGTCCGGCTGGCGGCGCAATTCGTTCGCGGAGAAACGACTCCCGAAGCTGTCCGCGCCGCCATACCCGACAAACCGCTCGGCGTATCGCATCCCCGCCCTTCGGCAATGCAGAAAGCCTGCGGGCTGGCAAAATTCTCAGCCGATTACTATTTCGATAATGCGCTGGAAATCGCCTGCGCTCACGCATTCGCCAATTACGCCAGAATAAAATCAGTCGATATCTCCGAAGCCCTGAAAATGCCCGGGGTCGTCGGCATTCTGACCGAAAAAGACATGCGCGGTACCAACCGGGTGCGGGAAGCCATCACCGATAAACCGCTCCTGATGGAAGACATGGTACGTTCGTACGGCGACCCGGTTGCCATCGTCGCCGCCGAAACACGGGCACAGGCAAGAGCAGCGGCGGCAGCGGTAAAAATCGAACTCGACGTTCTGAAACCGATGATGACCATGGAAGAAGCGCTCGCACCGAATGCCCCGCAGCTTCACGACTGGTCGCCGAACCTGATTTCGACAACGCCTCATATTCATGGGGATGCCGAAAAAGCCCTTGCCGCCTCCGAATATGTGGTCGAAGCATCGTTTTCAACTCAGGTCAACCATCAGGCGCCGCTTGAGCCGGAGGTAACCGTGGCTTATCTCGATGGAGAAGGAAATAACGCCGAACTGGTAGTAATCGGACGCAGCATCAATATTCATTCGAATGCCGCCCAGTTAGCCGAATCACTTAACTGGGATAAGGTCCGATACATCGAAGCCTACTCCGGCGGTCAGTTCGGGCAGAAATCAGCCATCATCACCGAAGCCATCGCCGGCGCGGCCTGCCTCCATTTCCGGAGGCCGGTCAGGTATGTGCCCAGCCTGGCAGAATCGTTTTTCCTCAGCCCGAAACGGCACCCCTACACCATGACCTACAAAATGGGAGCAGATAAGGACGGGAAGTTTACGGCTCTATGGGCAGACATGTACATCAACAAGGGAGCCTACTACCTGCTCGGGCCGCTGACTATCGGGCGCACTATCCATATGCTCTCGAGCGCCTACAAAATTCCGAACGTCTGGGCAAGCTGCAAGCTGTATTATTCGAACAATGCTTCGGGCGCCGCTGCCCGGGGAGCCGGGCCGCCCCAGTCGAACTTCGCCGTCGAATCGATTATCGACATGCTGGCGGAAAAAGTCGGCATGGACCCGCTGGCATTTCGGAAGCATAATTCGCTGAAACCGGGTGAAGAACGCTCGACCGGGGCGAAGGTTGACCAGTTCGAATTCCCGCAGTTGTGCGATATCATCGAGCCTCACTGGGAGAGAGCGAAGAAAGATGCAGCCGCCTTCAATGCGAAGAACGAGAAGGTAAAGCGGGGCGTCGGGCTCGGCGTCCATGCATTCGGTATCGGCGGCGCCGGCGACTCCGGTACGGTTACCGTTGAAATGAATCCCGACGATACGGTAACGATATACGGCGCTATCGCCGACCCCGGCGAAGGGAACGATTCCATGCTGACCCAGATTACCGCCCACGTGCTCGATATTCCCATGAACCGAGTGAAACTGGCAACCCGGGATACCGTCAATACTGTCGGTATGGGTCCGGCGGCAGGAAGCCGCATGACCTACATCGGCGGGGGAGCGCTCCAGAACGGCGTCGAACAGATGCGGAAAGCCATGGAAGAAGCCGGCAGTAAAACGTATGAAGGCCTGAAAAAAGCCGGGAAACCGGTCAGTTTCAAGGGCATCAAACAATTGAAAAAAGGCAACTGGAACCCGGAGACCGGGCAGGGCGATTCCAACGAATCGCTCGTCCATAATATCCAGATGGCGGAAGTCGAGGTCAATACCGAAACCGGCGAGGTGAGCGTCCTGAAGATGACCACCGCCGTCGATGCCGGTATCATCATCAACCCGAAGGTTGTCGAAGGGCAGCTCGAAGGGGGGATGGACCAGGGACTCGGTTTTGCCCTCAGGGAAGAATATATCCACGGTAAAACAATCGACTGGAAGACATTCAAGTTCCCGACCATCGAGATGATGCCGGAAACAGAAATCATTTTCCAGGAAACACCGCGGCCGAACGGCACGCTGGGAGGGACCGGTATCGGCGAAATGACCATGATATCGACCGCTCCGTCGATAACCAACGCTATCTACCACGCCTGCGGCGTCAGAATGAACCACCTTCCGGCCTCGCCGGACAAGGTGAAGGAAGCCCTGGCACACAAGAAATAATCCGGGGAGAACCGGCAATACGTAACCAAAGAAGCCCCGACAGCAATCGGGGCTTCTTTTATTCACAATATCCACTGAAATG
>CAYSQK010000136.1:0-5566 GCA_964433075.1 uncultured Dehalococcoidales bacterium | reverse complement strand
AGAACGAATACCGCGATACTGGTATCGACCCCGATTCCGATTGACCAGAGGAAAATAATGAGGCTGAGGCCGGTCATGACGAGTATGAGAATATTTCTGATGAAAAGATACCTGCTCCAGAACTTCCGGTAATTCTCACGCCGCGGGTCAAGCAGCGGCATGATATAAAAGAGAACGTACATGCCGAGCGACAGGAGCGGGAGACCCAGCAACCCGAAAAACTTGCCGGCATAGTTGTCCGGCTGCCCGTCCACACCCCAGTGAACAGGGATGGCGTCGGGCGCCTGAGGCCAGGCGACGGCTGCGAGAATAAAGGCTGCCGCAATACAAACGAGCGGCAGGGCATCAAGCTTCCAGTTAAATTTCACCATGTTTTCACTTCCCGTCCTGTGATTTTCCGATATTGAATAACCCCATCATCGTTGCCATTACTTCCTCGACAACCGAAAGATTCAGACTGTAGTAGATGGTCGTGCCGTCCCTTTCTTCCCGTATCAAATCTGCTTTCTTCAGCACATTGAAATGGCTTGAAAGGGTCGATTTGGCGATGCTGAGGTGAGTCGAAATTTCTCCGGCACTCATCGTCTTCCTCCCCAGCAGGCGCAGTATCTCTCTCCGGTTCGGGTCAGACAGGGCTTTAAAGATGTTTTCGCTCATGACAACGCTTTATTTCGATATTCATCGAAATAATAATACAACGGGGCTGTTCAGGTGTCAATACAATCCAGAACTTTGTCATACTTTCTCCATATTTGCTCCACATTTATCAGTCATACTGTTCTTACAGGCCGGAAAAAACAGCCGGCAATACGTAAAAGGAGAAACGACCATGAAACGAAGGACAAAAATCATCGGAGCAGCGCTCGGAATTGCCGTGATAGCGACGATGTCTCTCGGCGGTATGGCGCTCGCGGATGACGGAGACGTCACGACAGCCCCTGCACCCTGCGGTAATTACGAATTACGGGCAGGAAACGGATTCGGCGGGGAGATGTCAGTCACCGTCAGTGAACTGCTCGGACTTACCACGGAAGAGCTTCAGGCACTCCGGCTCGAAGGTAAGAGCCTGGCGGCAATTGCTGAATCGAAGGGAATAACCGTCGATGCACTCGTTGCTGCCATCATGGAAACGAAAACCGAGGCAGTCGAAGCACGAGTTGCTGCCGGGACACTCACCCGGGAACGAGCGGATGTCATGCTCCAGCAGATGGAACAAAGAACCGTCGAAGCGGTAAACCGGACACAGACAGGGCCGGCTGAATGGCGAATGGGCGGGAACGGAAACGCGAAAAACGGGAACGGAACCGGCCAGGGGAATGCCGTCAGACAGGGCAGAGGCGGAGCCAAGGCCGGAGCGGCAGGCATGAGCCGACTGGGCAATGCAACAGCCTGGTAAATTGCTGACAAGGTAAAAAAAAGGGGAAGCGTACTTCCCCTTTTTTTCGTTGTTATTCACCGGAAAACGTATTCTTTTTTTCACCGTTAGTGATAGAATGACAGAAAACCGAGAGAACGACCATGGCGAAGAAAATACTGGTTGTCGATGACGAGGAAAAAATCGTTGCTATCCTTCAGGCGTACCTCGAAAAAGAAGGATATACCGTCGCTGCTGCCTACGACGGGAGAGAGGCGCTCGATGCGTACCGGCGGGAAGGTCCGGACCTCATCATCCTCGACCTGATGCTGCCGGAAATATCCGGCTGGGATGTCTGCCGGGAAATCCGGAAGGAATCCAATGTCCCCATCATCATGCTGACCGCCCGTGAAGAAACAACCGACAAAATAATCGGTCTTGAACTCGGAGCGGATGACTATGTGACGAAACCGTTCGACCCCAAGGAAATCGTTTCGAGGGTGAGAGCGGTACTGCGCCGGGGCACGGCGGCCGAAACACCGAAAAGCCTGATACAACTCGGCGATATCACCATCGATACTGAAAAACATTCGGTGCACCGGGGCACCAAAGCCATCGACCTGACGGCTATCGAATTCGAAATGTACCGGATGCTGGCGGAAAAACCGGGGAGAGTGTACAGTCGGGCACAGATTCTCGACAGAATCCAGGGAGATTCCTATGAGGGATACGAACGGACCATCGACACCCACATCAAGAACCTGCGGAAGAAAATCGACGTCCCGGTAAACCATGAAGGGAATATCGTCACCGTATACGGAGTCGGTTACAAACTCAACGAGGCCTCCGATGCGAAGCCTTAACTGGAAACTCGGCGGGTCGCTGTTCCTCATCGTGCTCTTGTCGGTCGGCCTGACGGCCTTTCTCACCAACAGGAGCACTGCCAGTGAATTCGAGCAGTACGTATCAGCCGGCAGTACGATGTTCGCCCGTTCGGCGGCTGAGAACATGGTCGACTACTACGAAGAATACGGCACCTGGGACAATTTACAGAATTCACTCGACAGGCTGCCCGTCCCATCGTATCAGAGGGTAATAATTGCCGATTCAGGAGGAACGGTCGTGGGTGATTCCTCAGGAATGGTTATGGGAGAAAGCACCGGTACCCTCGGGCTGACCGGAGGTACCCCGATTCAGGTTTCGGGGACAACGGCCGGGACGCTCTACGTGCTGACGACCGGCACCACCGGACGAGGACGGATGGGACAGGGGGGAAGCACGGCGCCGCTGCTGGCGACCGCCGAAGAAACGTTTCTGAGAAACGTCAATGACTCTCTCTGGAAAGCGGGACTCATCTCTGCCGTCGTCGCGCTCATTATCGGTCTACTCCTCACCCGGCAGATAACCCGCCCCGTCAAGGCGCTCATTACCGGGGTACGGCATATCGCTTCCGGAGAACTGTCGTACCGGGTAACGGTCAATTCGCGCGATGAAATAGGAGAGCTGGCAGATTCATTTAATTCGATGGCGACAACCCTCGAAAAAGCCGACCATTCGCGGCGGCAGCTCACCGCCGATATCGCCCATGAACTGAGAACGCCGCTCACCATCATCGAAGGAACGGTCGACGGTATCATCGACGGTGTATTCGAACGCGACAACCGGCACCTCGAATCAATCAGAGAGCAGACCGTCCTCCTGACGCACCTTATCAAAGACCTGCGCGATATTTCACTGGCAGAATCAGGGCAACTGAAACCGGACAAAGTCCCGACCGAACCGGCCGAACTCATCAGAAGGGTCATCACCGGCCATGAACCGGCGGCAAAAGAAAAGGGTATCAGGCTGCACTTCGAGGAAACGGCGGCGCTGCCGGAAACAGAAATCGACCCGGTACGAATCGAGCAGGTTCTCTCGAACCTGACGGTCAACGCCATTCGTCACACACCGGCAGGAGGGTCGGTAACATTTACCGCAGACATATCCGGGGACGAACTGGCCATTTCGGTTACCGATACCGGTGAAGGAATCGAAGCTGAGGACATTCCGCACATCTTCGAACGGTTCTACCGCCCGGGCACGTCCCGTTCCCGGAGAGAAGGGGGAACAGGGCTCGGCCTGGCAATCGTTAAACAGATGGTCGAAATTCACGGCGGCAGAGTGACGGTCGAAAGCGCCAAAGGGACAGGCAGCACCTTCCGTGTTTTCCTGCCGCTGTCACAAAGTCAAAACTGAACGGATTGTTTACCTTTGGCAGTTTACAGTAAACAGTAGACAGTTTACAGTTTACAGTTGACAGTAATCAGTTGACAGTTTTATTTTTCGAGATTGCTTCGTCCCGATTGCGCTTCGCTGATACGGGATACAAGTACCTGTCGACGGTGAATCTCTCAACGGCGTTTCACGCCGGTTGTCAGTTTTTACCAAGGATTTCGGCAACGGCTTTGATATGTGCGGGCGAAGTGCCGCAGCAGCCGCCGACGAGTTTCGCGCCGGCGCCGATGCATTTTTGTATACCGGCGGCGAAATCCTCCGGCGTCATATCGAAGACCGTTTCGCCGTTGACGACTTTCGGTCTGCCGGCGTTCGGTTCGACGATTATTGGCATAGAGGTCGCTTTCTTCATCATGGTAACGATGTCAGCCATCTGGTACGGGTCAATACTGCCGCAATTGGCACCGACCACCGTGGCGCCGGCTTCCGCCAGCACCCGGGCGCATTTTTCAGCCGTGTCTCCCATAATGTTCCGCCCGCCGCGTTCAGCGGTATCGAAAGAAATCGAGGTAATAATCGGCAGGTCGGATACCTTCCGGCAGGCTTTCACAGCGCAGACAGCTTCTTTCAGGTCAATCATGGTTTCGATGATAAAGCCGTCGACCCCGCCTTCGAGGAGAATCGACGCCTGTTCCAGATAGGTTTCATAGGCCTGGTCTTCGGTGACCGGGCCGTTGGGCTTGAGCAGCTTACCGGTTGAACTCATATCACCGATAACTATCTGCCCTCCGGAGGCCGCCTGCCTGGCGAGTTTTACGCCGGTCAGGTTGACTTCCCGGACATCGACGCCGACATTATGGGTTTCGATAGATATCCGGTTCATCGTAAACGTGTTGGTAATGATGATATCAGCCCCGGCTTCGACATACCTTTTATGAACGGCAAGGACAGCCTCGGGGTGCGACAGGCAGACCTGCCCGCCCATCGGGACACCGGACGCAGCCAACTGGGTACCCATAGCACCGTCGAGGAGGACAATCCTTCCGCTTTCTTCTATCAATTCCGTTACATTCATCCGGCACCCCCGGTTCCCTTCTTTTGTCTATTGTACGCCATGATTGGCGATTATATATCGCCGAATATTTTCGGAGCCTGTTTTTTCATTATGTCCTTAATTTTTCCGGCAACAACCCTGAACTCCATCTGGGCGGCCGGGCTGGTGCGCAGCTTGATAATGTGCCGGATTTCACGGAAATTCCAGGTACAGACGATTTCGGTAGCGCAGGCATTCGGCAGAACATAGCGGGCAATTTCCGCCTTGAGACCGGCATCGAGGAGCTTCTTGTAGGAAGCCCAGGCAGCATCCATCGCCTCACGGAATATTTTCTCCCGGTCAGGGTCACCGGCTATTTCTACCGGGAAGATATAGTCGGCTTTATTTTCCTTCACGTACCGCTGACTGCGCTGCGAATAGCTGGCAATACGGTGCCGCACAAGTTCGTGCGTCAGGACGCGTGATGCTTTTATGTAAAATGTCGCAACACCGTGTTCTATCAGGCTTTCATGACCTTCCTGAACGCGTTTCGACAGCCAGTTTTCATTGGTGCCCAGCTTATCAACAGTGTCATAGCATATCCGTCCGGCTTTCTCGAGAAGAGTTTCGGCATCAGGAGTAATAGCCAGTAATTTTACCTCGACATTGTATTCCATGTTGTTACCCCCCTGTTTCGATTTTCCTTATTGTACAACATCAGAACGTATATTACAGCGGTACCACAGGGGTTTTTTCGTATCCGGTCGAATACCGGGTTTCACCCCGAATCAAAATAGAGGGTTATCCCCGTAATATTATCAGGTTGAAAAAAAACTTCGCATTCTCCGGTAATCAGACTATAATACCTACCATGAGACGAACAATTTTCGAGGGAATCAGTCATGATAACCCATGACGGTATTGCTGTTGCCTATTTTTCATGTCTGGTACTGTCACTCATCATA
>CAYSQK010000135.1:0-5590 GCA_964433075.1 uncultured Dehalococcoidales bacterium | reverse complement strand
GCCACACGCACAACTCGAAAGGTAATGCCCGTAACTGTTACTACCGCCGAGTCAACCTTGAAACCGGCGTTTTAGAAAATACGAATCCGTAGCGACCGGCACCGGTTTTCAATCAGGATTACGTACACGGCGGCGCTTCATACCTTTCTCCCGTTTCCCACGTCATATCAGCACACAAAAAGAAAACCCTGATACACGATAACTATCGGGTTTTTTTTCTGTATTCTTTACGGTTTGGTTTACTGACGCGGTTGTACTTATCACAATAGTTGGTCTACTATGATACGTAACTGAAAAAGAGGGAGATGGACTGAGATGAACGAACTGACGCAGTATACTGCCTGGGGAGAAGAAATCGAGCAAATGCTGATGCTGAAATCATCACCGATTGCGGTGAAGATGCTTGAAAAAGAATCGGATATCCCGGAAGGAGCCATTCGGCCGAAACGGGATAACGGCTACCATCTCGCCCAGTGCCAGGCTTTCGCCATGTCGCGCCGGGGCAGGAAGGCGACGATTGCCATGCTGAAGGAGGACAACTGGTGCCCGGCTCCGATATCCGCTTACGGCATTGTCGACCCGCCCGAACCGTACGTCGGGTATCCTTACATGGTGGAGAGCGAGGAGGCATCCGAGAAACTGGGTGAAGCCTCTCCCCGATTCGAGACGGGAAAATATATCGGTATCGTCAGTGCGCCGTTGAAGTATACGACCTTCGAGCCGGACATGGTGCTCGTCTATTCCAACACCGCCCAACTGAGGAGCTTACTGCTTGCGGTGAAGTACAAGGAAGGGATACTGGTTCCTTCCGAGTTCGACCCGCTGCGTTCCTGTGTGTTTTCGATTGTGCCGGTCATTCTGGAGGGTACCTATCGGATTACCCTGCCGGATACCGGAGAGCAGTACCGAACCATGTCCGGAGAAGACGAGATAATCTTCTCTATTCCCAAGGATAAAATCGGGACCGTTGCCGCCGGCCTGCGGCACTTCGAAGAACAGAAATTCGATACCGTCCACCGGTATTCGCACCTCGATTTCGGGATGCAGCCTGACTTTCCTCAGCCGCCGCACTACATGACAATGTTCAAGAAGTGGGGGATAGAGTAGAGGCAACGGACATAACAGATTCAATAACCGGCTATTGCGGGTGCAGTTCGTTAACAATGAGGGGTATCTGTTTTTTCGATATCCCGCTGACCCGTATATCGAACTGGTAATTACCGGTTTTTTTGAACTGGAATCCGGCAATGCCGGAAATCTGATTGGCAGTGACCATGTTTCCGATGACCGGCGGCCGGCCGATTTTTATGTCCTGCGCCAGGCGCAGCAGGCCGGTGCCATCGGCATCACAGAGAACGGTTTCTGTTTTCTGCATCGTATCATATTCTTCGGCGCCGGCTTCGTATGAGACAACGCAGTAGAATATCGGCAGGGTAATGGGAAGTTTCGGGGCGTTAATGGCATCGAATATTCCCATGACATTGAGTTTCCCTTCCCGGGTAATGCTGGCATGGTCAGCTAATACAGCGAATTTGATTTCCATATTGCTTATTCTTTCATAATTGATGGGGTTGGAGCAAGGGGAGGATTGTTATTGGTGGGTTGGCACCCACCCTACGCGGGGACAGCATGTAAAAAAAGAGTATAAGGATTGATTTGGTATCAATGACAAAATTGGCATCAGTCCGGTTATTGCGCTTATAATAGACCAAAATAGTAAACAAAATACCATTATCAAGAGGTTAGTATGGCAGAAAAAGTAAGATGCATCAGTCCGGTGGGCATTGCCGAGCCGGTGCGAACGTTTCCCCTGGCACCCCGCCTCGATTCAATCGACGGCAAGAATATCTGTATGAGCATATGCGGCGAGCCGGATATAACGATTGCTCTCGAGAAGAAGCTGCGGAGCGATTACCCGAACGTCCACTGGAACCTGAAGAAGACGTACAGTCTTTTCCCCATCCCGCTGACCGATGAAGAGCTGAAAACGACGCATGCGGTCATCCAGGGCGTATTGTGGTGAAGCAATGCCGTGTGGGAGCAGTTGCCCTACTTAGCAATGCTTGAAAAACGAGGCATTCCGACGGTACTCATCGATTTTGCCGACCAGTGCAACATGGTTCAGCAGACGGCGTTGAGGTCAGGAATCCCGAATATCCGTTACATACACGCATCCCGGCTGCTGCCCGGCCCCGAGGATGTCAATACCTGGGTCGACGCCATGTTCAAGGCATTGACCGACCCGCTGACCGACAAAGAAAAGGAAAGCGGAACATGGCATCCGTCATCGAAGGAACGATTCATCTTCGAAGGCACGATGGATGAAGCCGAGGAATTTTTCCACCAGGACGAATGGGTACCGCATCCGGTCAATGCGCCAATCGCCCGTTTTTCCGACGGTCTGCCGGTACGGGTCCCGACCGAAGAACGGGTGGCGGCGATGCTGAAAGGCACCAGCCATAAACCGGATGAGATAATAACCTATCGCACCGACCGCCGCGCCTGGCACGGGCCGGTTAAGAAGGGCGACCCCATCCTCTTTCACCCCATGAACTGGACGGCAACGGTCGAGAAGGTGGCTGCCTGTGCGGTGATGGCCGGCTGCAAACCGGATTACTTTCCGGCGGTACTGGCAATTGCAGAATCGACCTGCTACATCGCGAGCACCCACACGTTCGGGCAATTCATGTGCGTGAGCGGTCCGTTCGCCAAAGAGGCAGGCATGAGTAGCGGGTGCGGGATGCTCGGCCCGGGGAACATTGCCAATTCAACCATCGGCCGCACGTACGAAATCATGGCCCGCAACCTCGGAGGAGCCGTTCCCGGCGTGAACCGCATGACCAGTATCGGGAGTCCTTTCGAAGGAAGCCGCTGCTGCGCGGAGAATGCCGAGGGGGTTCCCGAAGGGTGGGAGGGGCTTAATGAGGAAAACGGTTTCACCAAGGACGAGAGCGTGATGCTGGTACACCCGCACGTCAACGACGGGATACGGGGCATCCAGTTTTCACCCGGCGGCTACCGGGCTTTGCAGAAAAGCGGTCACGGCGGGATGGCGAGGAAACTCGGCGTGAAAGGTATCCCCGGCCCGCACAACTGGCTGGAGTACATCATCGATGATTTCTGGGCAGGCCGGGAAGGCGCCAAGACGATTATCATGAATCCTGAAATGGCGCGGCACCTGTACGAGTACGGGTTCAAAACAAAGGACGAGGTCTACGAGTGGCTGTACCAGAAGAGCTTCATTCCTTTAAGCAAATACCGGAATTTTTCATGGGTGGACCTGCACACCGACGGCTGGATGGGAATCGAACCGCGGTCAGGAAAGCACTGGAAAGAGCTTCCTGACGATTACCTGGTACCGGCAGCCGAAGACCCGTACGCTTTCGAAATCATCATCGGGGGCGGCGACGAAGAAGTCAGCCACCAGTTAAGCTCGCACCGGCACCTCGGCATCGACCCGTTTTACAGCATCGATGCATGGCGATAAGATAATTCGGAATTCGCAGCGGGGGAGTATAATATGCTCCCCCTTTTTTTGGTTGGTAGGCATGGTAATTGCAGTCCGGGACTATTGTTGGTGGGTTAGCACCCATTCTACGCGGGGATGAATATTCCAGTGCAAGGGAAGGGATTCTTACATTTACCAAATCACAGGGTGTGGCTGTTTTTTTCTTTCAGCATTTCATCGATTCTCGCTTTTATTCGCGGGTCGCTTTTGAAGGTTTCGCGAATGGCGAGAAGGTCTTCGACGGTTAAATCGTCGAGGAGAGGATGGGTTTCCCTCCGATGCTGGAGAACGATGTCCGGAGGTTGTTCCAGCGGGTTTTCCTCTCCGGCGGCGGTTTCACCGGCACCGGCAGCACCGAGAGCGGGGCTTTGACCGAACCGTGACCTTTCGAACAGGGGTATGAGGAATCGGCCGGTACCGACAGGCATCAGTACCAGGACAACAAGCACCCAGTAGGCGGCGATGCTGAACAGCCCCCACCAGCCGACGGCGGCAACGACGAGGGCAATACCGCCGGCGAAGAAGAGTACTTCAAAAAACGAGAAGAGTGATTCGTGTCTGGCGAGAACGGCGGGCACAGCGTCATTCGATTTATGGTAGGACTCTGCCATAAAAGCACTCAATACTGCGGATATAAGGAGTAATGGTACGGCTAGAGCGATTAACCACATACTCTATTCCTGCGAACGATATTGAGTTACGATGTGCTGTCATCATAAGACAAATCAAGAAAGATGTCAAATTTTTTAAGCATTTAGTACTACGTATTCAGTATTACAGTTTACAGTTTTCAGTAGACAGTAATTTTTCTGGATTGCCGCATCTCGACTGTTGACGTCGAGTTCCGCAATGACGCGAGGGGACGGATGGCTCGTCATGGTTGGCAGGAAGGAGTGATGGGTATTATAGTAATAAGGACGCAATATCGAAGAGGAGAGGTGGTCTGCATGCCGGATGCCGCACGGAGAGTCGATTTTTCCGAATCTGCCTGCATCATCCCTTTCGTGTACCGGGACATCGGCGCCGACAGGGACATCCCGCAGGTGTACTGGGACAATACGAAGTGGGTGCAGGTTTCGTACGACGCTTTCCGCGAACAGTGGTCGGGAAGCCAGCCGATTCTCTACGGCGGAGCCGAGGCACTGGCGGTTCACTTTCACCTCGACCCGGACGAATGGAGTATCGATGAAATTGCCGTCACCCCGCCCGACAGTCTCAGCGCGAAGGGAACGGGGACACCGGAAACAGGTATCATTCTGCTGCAGGGTGTGACGAGGTATGCCCGATGGTTCGACTCAGTCGACACCAGAGAGTATCTGGCTGAGCGGTTCAGTTCGGGACGATGGAGCCTCGCCTGCCTCGATGCGGAGCGTTACCGGTGGGATATTGAGAGTGTATCTCTCGAAGCATCCGACATCAACCGGCGCTACACCGACCATCTTCACGGCATCAGTTTTCTCGGCGGCTTACCGCCTTCTCTTTCCGGAAGCATCGATTAGCTATTCTCACCCTTTACCTGTACAATACAATCAGGTAACGCGGCCCCGGCGAAAAGGAAAACCTTTGCAAACGAACTCTGTATCCATCGACGGCCTTGATGTCCGGTATTGTACCCAAGGCTCCGGAAGTCCCCTGCTGCTTATCCACGGGCTCGGCGAATTCATGGAAAGCTGGCAGTACGTTATCGATGATTTGAGCCGTCATGCTACCGTCTACGCCCTCGATCTCCCCGGTCACGGATGTTCCGAGAAGCCGCCGCACGACTGCTCTATTGAATATTATGTCAGGTTCATACTCGGTTTTATGGATACCTTCGGTATATCTCGCGCCGGACTGGCAGGACATTCGATGGGCTGCCCGGTTTGCGTCAGCCTCGCGGCGGATTATCCGGAAAGAATCGAAAAAATCATCCTCGTCGATCCCGGGGGATTTGAAAAACGGGTTTCTCTCGGCTACCGACTGGCAACGGTCCCCATTCTCGGCAACATTCTGCTGGCACCGCCGGCATTCATCAACCACACGACCGTGAAACGAGGCATGAGAAGGCAATTCCTCGATGTTTCAGCCGTGCCCGATGACTGG